>NZ_KV917378.1:915868-1215868 GCF_002019735.1 Salipaludibacillus agaradhaerens | reverse complement strand
AAAATGTTTGATCACATAGTCAGCATTAATGCTAAACCGAAAACGCGTTTTTCCTTGGTGATCAGCGTCTAATAAATGATCAACATGATGAAACTTTGTGACAAATCTCAGCTTTCCATGCTTTGTTTTTGCGAAAAATTCAATAGCATTTTTTAATGAGTGGGTTAAATGATCGATGCCGACAATATCTGATGTACATGCTGCTTCAAACCTCGTTTCTTCAGGGGCTCGCTCATTGATATAAGCATCCGCCGCTTCAAAGATTTCTTCTGTATTAACATAGGTACGGATGTATGGTTTGCTTCCCATTGTCGTTTGTAAATAACAATATTGACAATGCCCCATACAGCCAGTAGCAAGAGGAATAGCATATTCTGCCGATGGCTTCGAAGTATCAAATTTTAACGTTTTTCGTACCCCCACAACAAGAGTTGATTTTGCATTGCGGTATTTTTGCAGGTGAGTCTCCCCTGGAATATTACGAACTTGGTTATGTGAAGTTGTTGTGCGTATTTCAATACCCATATTAGTAAATTTTCGTTTTAATTCTACCCCTAATGGATACTCAAGAGCCCGTGGTTCAATATAGACAAGCTGAGGAACGAAAGGCTTTATCATTATTCGTAAGCCTCCTGAATTGGGTCTTCACTGGTATGAGAATAATTGGAGTTGAAAAAGGCATCATAGGCTTGTTCTGCCTCTTCATAACTTGCATACATAGCAAATTCATCTGACAGTGGGTAATATTCCTCACGGAAAAAAAGAGCTAACTGCCCAGGAGAATAGGGATTGTCTACAATGTGTGCTTCTTGGATATGAGCGACAGATTGTGTATGTGGGTTTCGTTGAATGACGAACACGTTATCACCAGAATGTAACTCACTGATGTTCATATGTGTCTCCTCCTCATTATTTTAAAGTACTTATAGATATTAGGTTGCTGCCTCTACTCTTCTTCTATTCATAGCAAAAATAAAACTCAAGATAATAGTGTTAATAAGTTTGCTTGGCAATAACGTGAAAAGGAGAAAATTGATTTAAAAGAAAAAGCCCTCTATCAAGGATAGAAGGGGCTCATTATAATTATATAGGATTAAGTTTCATCATCTTCAGTATTTTTTTGGTTTTCTAATGCTGCTAGCTTTAACTCTAAATCATTCACTTGATGACGCAGCTTCTCAAAATCATCGCGGGAAACAATGTTCAAGTCTTCCATAACTGACCGCATCTTATCTTTCGTTCTATTGCTCCATTGTTCTTCTGTTTCTTCTCCCTTTTTCAATAGTGATTGATATAAATCATCGGCTTCTTGTGGTGTTACTTTTCCTTTGACGAGAAGTTGATCAATATACTTTTCCACTTTTTCCTTACTTGACACTGCTGCACCTAAACCTAAGAGAAATCCTGTTTTAAGTAAATTATTCATGTTAAACTCCTCCTAAAATATAATTTAATTAAACTAGAAATAATGTGATTGTTTCGCTTTATTGATCCACCGTCTGTGAAGGAAAGTGGTCATAAGGCTTAAGCTAAAGGTAAGTCCGGTGAATGAGAGTGTTATAAACTGTAGTTGGTTGTTCCCTATAATAATCGAAATAAAATAAAAAGCAAGTGTCAGTAATAAAGACACATAAGATAGCGACATCATTAATAAGTAACGATGATGATCAAAGCGTTGGAATTGGCGGGTTTCTTCAGAACGTCGTTTAGATTCTGGTGCATGAAGCCATTCATTTAAGTTACGTGGCAAGGATAATAAAGGTTTCACAGACTCCTTAATAAAATGCCATTTTATATTTCCGGAACGCTCCTCATCCTTATCTAACCATTCACGTACCACCGGTTTTCCAAGAGCCATGAAGTCGATGTGAGGATCGATAATCGTTAACACACCTAATCCTATTGAGGTAGCTCTTCCTAAAAATGCAAACTCAGCAGGTAATTGAATAGGCTGTTCGCGCACAATTTGCTTTAAATCTTGAAAAATGCCTTCTACTAGCTTTTCGTCAAGGTGATGAATATCTTTTTCAATATACATATCAATATACGTTTTCAACAATGTTTGAAGCTTATGTTTATTAGCATGAGGTAATAAGAAACCAAGCTCCTTTAGTTGATTAATAACGAGATTATAATCATCCAATACAAAACCTTGAATCATTTGGCGAATATGTTGGGCATCCTCTTTAGAAATTTCTCCTACCATCCCAAAATCAAGAATCACAATCGTGCCATCTTGCGTAATGAGAATGTTACCTTGATGAGGGTCTGCATGAAACATACCATAATCAAACAGCTGATCAACAAAAAATTGAAATAACTTTCGTGCAGCTACTTTTCTATCAATTTTATGTTTATGTAGGAAAGGGATATCAGTCACTTTTCTTCCTTCAATCCATTCCATCACAAGTACTTTCCCTGTACTATATTCTTCGTAAAATTGAGGGATATAATAATCGGTACTATCGTGGAAACGCCTTTGGAAATATTGACCGTTCTTTAATTCTTTATAGTAATTGAGCTCATCTCCTATGATGGAAACAACTTCTTGATATAATGCTTCTGTATCTATTTCTCTTCCTATATTTGTGAATCTCTTAGTGATCCATAATACAATTCTTAAAGCCTTAAAGTCTGTATGAATTATTTTATAAATATTATGCCGTTGGATTTTAATGGCCACATCTTGTCCGTTCAGTAACGTGCCTTTAAATACCTCTCCGATAGAGGCGGAAGCTACTGGTTTGTCACTTATATATGACAAATGGCTGTCAAGAGTTTGTCCCCATTCTGCTTCAAGAATTTTTTTGGATATGTCTGATGGAACTGGGGGGACCTTATCAATGAGATCAGCTAATTCATTTAAAAAAACGTCTGGCATTATATCAGCACGGGTGCTGAGAAATTGTCCTACCTTAATCATTAATCCTTCTAATTTTATTGCATTCTCACGATATTCCACAGCTTGTTTTTTTAATAAAGCTTGCCATCTCTCATATGTAGTTGTTGTCCATGTTTTATGTTTTTTGTGGAAAAAATAAAGTTGTAACACAAATTTAAGAAACATTGTGACGATCACAGTGATGCGATAGAGAGGGAAGTTCTTCAAATTGACACCTCGTTTCAATTATATGACTTGTAGTTAGTTATATCATAAGTCTTTAAAGATTATATACCCCCAAGAAGGAAAATGTATGTTAATTTATTTTAAACAAACATTTGACTGAAAGACAAACATTAGTTTACAATAAAGATGCAAAGAGAACTGAGAGGAGGGATAATTTTGAATGAAAAAGAGCGTCAGATTATTGATCTTATTCGGCAAAATCCTTATATAACACAACAGGAGTTAGCAGAGCGTGTGAATATTTCTCGCTCGGCAGTAGCTGGCTATGTGTCTTCATTGATGAAAAATGGTGTTATTACAGGGCGGGCGTATGTACTCAATGATTTTAATAGAGTTCTCTGTATTGGCGGGGCTAATATGGACATTAAAGCGCGACTGTACAGCGAGTTTAAAGTGCATGATTCTAATCCTGTTAAAGTATCTGAATCTGTGGGTGGTGTAGCACGTAACATTGCTGAAAATCTAGGTAGTCTAAAAATGCCAGTTTCGCTTTTAACCTTTACTGGTGATGACTCAGAGGCAGCAAAAATCCGGGAAAACACTGAAGGCGTAGACTTTACAATATCTCAAGTAAAAAAAGGTGAAAGAACGGGTTCCTATACAGCCGTATTAAATGATACAAATGATCTCATGTTTGCTTTAGCAGATATGGAAATTTACGATATGGTGACAATTGACGATATAAAGCGATTAACTAAACATATTATGTCAGCAAATTTAGTTGTTTTAGATACAAACTTTCCAAAAGATGTGTTAGCTTATCTTTTACAAAAAAAATCGGATAAACAACGCTTCGTCCTAGTAACTGTGTCAGCCAAAAAAGTAAGTCGTCTTCCGGATGACTTATCAAATCTTGACTACTTAATCATGAATCGCGCCGAATTGGCCACTTTGCTTGAAAAAATGTCTTTATCACCTGATTGGAAAGGCCTTCAAGGAAAAATTGCTAAGGTGCAAGAAGCAGGGGTCAAAAATATTGTTGTCACAATGGGACAGGACGGTGCTTGTTATTTAAACGAAGAAGGAGAATACGGTGAGCTTCAAGCTTTACCAGCTGACATTAAAGATGTAACTGGAGCAGGAGATGCCTTTGCAGCTGGCGTTATATATGCACTTAATGAAGGGGCCACGTTAAAGCATGCTTGTGAGTGTGGGCTTCAGTTAGCAAGACAAACATTAGAAACTGATGAAAGTGTTGTAAAAACAAGAGATACTGACATGTTACAGCGCTTTATTAATAATTAAGGAGGATGACGATGTCGTTATCATATTATATCCAATTATCAGAAGAGGTAGCTCAAGCAAAACGGACTAACAAACCAGTTGTTGCTTTAGAATCCACAATTATTTCTCATGGGATGCCTTACCCACAAAATATTGAGACAGCAAGAAATGTTGAAAAAATTATACGTGATAAAGGGGCAGTTCCAGCTACAATAGCCATTATGGATGGGAAAATAAAAATTGGTTTATCGGATAGTGAACTGGTCCAGCTTGGGAAAGAAAAAGATGTAGAAAAAGTAAGCCGCCGCGATCTACCAGCCGTACTAGCAGCTAAAAAAACAGGTGCTACAACAGTAGCGGCCACAATGATATGTGCAGATTTAGCTGGAATTCGGGTATTTGTCACCGGTGGAATTGGTGGGGTGCACCGTGGGGCACAAGAAACGATGGATATCTCAGCTGATTTACAAGAATTGGCAAAGACGGATGTGGCGGTTGTATGCGCCGGGGCTAAATCTATTTTAGATATCGGCTTAACACTAGAGTATCTGGAAACCCAAGGAGTACCAGTTATTGGCTATCAAACGTCTGACTTTCCTGCCTTTTATACACGCCAAAGTGGCTACGGTGTAGATGTGCATGCTCAATCCGCTGAGGATATTGCCCATATGCTACATGTAAAATGGGAATTGAATTTGGAGGGAGGAGCAGTCATTGGAAACCCTGTACCAAGGGAACATGAGATGGACCCAAATGAGGTGAATAACATTATACATGATGCTGTAAAAGCGGCCAATGATGAAGGAATTACTGGAAAAGAGACAACGCCGTTTTTATTAAATCGCTTAAAAGAAATAAGTCAAGGAGCCACTTTAACAACAAATATAGCCCTTGTTGAAAATAATGCAGTGACAGGAGCAGACATTGCTTTAGCCTTAAATGCTTTGAAAACGACTAGTAACTAAGATAGAAGAGCTCGATATTCAAAATTTTAAGAGCTGGGATGTTTTCATACGAGCCCAGCTCTTTTTTAAGCGGTTTTTTCCTAGTGCAACAACTTAATGAGAACAGTATAAAACGGCTGTTTCAAATTAGCTGTGTTCTTTTACAACGAGTTTCCCATAAAGGAATGTGAGTGTAAATGGCACGATAATCACGATCCCCATCCCAATGAAGAATGGTATCCAATCTTGTGGGAAGATAGAGAGGAATCCTGGAATACCGCCCACACCAACAGCTGAAGCAAGCACGCTATTTAAGGAAATAAACGTTCCAGCAATAGCTGCACCAATAATAGCGCAAATGAATGGGTATTTAAAACGAATATTGACGCCAAACATCGCTGGCTCAGTAACACCGAGATAGGCTGATACGGCAGATGTACCGGAAAGTCCTTTAACTTTTTCATTGTGACTAACAAACATCATTGCTAAAGCAGCTGATCCTTGGGCAATATTTGAAAGGGCAAGGATTGGCCACAAAAACGTCCCATCACCTGTCCCAGTCAGTTGAAGGTCAACAGCAAGAAATGCATGGTGCATGCCTGTCACTACTAGTGGGGCATAAAGTATGCCGTAAACGAATCCTCCGACTGCTGGTAATACATCAAATAACCAAACAAACATGCTAGTAATCCCATTACCAAGAGCAAATGTTAAAGGCCCGATAGCAATGAACGTAATGAAACCTGTCAGTAATAAAGCGACAGGGGCTACCACTAATAATTGAATAGCATCTGGAACGCGCTTTCTTAAGGCTAGTTCTATTTTACATAATATATAGGAAGCGAATAAGACAGGTAATACTTGACCTTGATAACCGATCGCTTCTATTTCTAACCCTAGTAAGTTCCAAATTGGGACTTCTCCTGCTTCTTGTGCATCAGCATAAGCCCATGCATTAAGTAAATCAGGATGAACGAGTATTAAGCCGAGTACAATCCCGAGAAGATCGCTACCTCCAAAGCGTCTGACAGCAGACCATCCAATTAGGGCAGGTAGAAATGCAAAGGCAGCACTTGCAATAATATTGATCATCTCTGCTAAATCAGCCCATTGTGGATAAACGTCAATTAGCGATTGTCCGTCAAAAAAAATATCTGGTCCTGTTAAAATGTTATTTATACCTAGTAAGAGTCCAGCTGTAACAATGGCTGGTAAGATAGGAATAAAAATATCAGCTAATGTTTTTACTGCTCTTTGCAGCGGGTTCATTTTTTTTGAGCTTGCCTCTTTAACATCTTCTTTAGAAGATTCACCTATATTAGTCATGGCTACCATTTCACGATAAACTTGATCGACGGTTCCTTGACCAATAACCACTTGAAATTGACCATTTGCCGAAAAAGAGCCTTTGACAATATCGATCGCTTCTAATTTGTCTGAATCAACTTTTGACTCGTCTTTTAAAGCTAGTCTAAGCCTTGTGACACAATGGGTTGCTTGTTCAATATTGCTTTCGCCCCCTAAAGCGTCAAGAATATCACGAACTTGCTGCTCATATTTTTGCATCGTACTAACCTCCCTGAATCAATCATTTCACAACAAAACAAACATGTATATACAAATATAATACCGGTAAATCTATTGTAATTTGTATATACAAGTTTTGCAAGCGTTTTATCGCAGATACCCGCAGTAAAGCTCCTGTCATAAAATAGAGAGGAGAGATAAATTTCTAGAGGTGGAATATAACGGATGATAATGTTCTGATTGAAGGTTCGTTTTATTGAAGTGGTATGTCTTTTATTAGCTTTTGATAATGGGAGCTATCATGTAAGGATGAATAAAAAAGAGGACAAGTGTAAGAGCGTGTAGGTTGTAAAAATCGGCTGTTGATCTTACCAACAACCGATTTTAATCAATTTAAGATTTAGCACGAAATGTCAAATTCATTGTCATAAGACGCTTCGTTATAAGCAATGAAAAAAGTAGAAAGGTCACAAAGCCTATCCAGTAGGCAATGATACTTGATAATTTCGCGGTTCCTGGAGCTAAAGAGCTCACAATCATACCTCCTAATAAGGAAAAACAGATTGTAATGCCAATAAAGAAAAGTGGATTAAGCTGCTTAAAAATAAGGAATTCACCATTATGTTCTATTTTATTACGGGTATATAGTACAACACTTACCCAAAGAAGAAGGAAGATAAACACAATAGGAAAAAGCCACGTGGTCCAATGTGATGTATGATCGTATACATACGTAAAGGGTGTGATGTAATGAATCCACTCTGGAAAATCAATATAATAGTTGAAGTGAAGGCTAATAAAATTTTGTAAGAGAGCATATATTCCCAATGGTAATACGCCGAATATGACTGTCAGAGCAATTTGGGACATCATTTCACCGGTAAACGTGCCGATGAATAAAGCGAATGTAAAAAATAAAAGAAATCCGAGAAACGGGCTCCAAAATATTTCTGTCCCTGTGACGAGCTTTAGTACATCAGCGTATTCTGATTGATAAATGATCATGTAGGCGATTAAAAAATGTATGATATGTAGGACAGCGATAGTGAATGTCCCATATAACCATTTAGATAGAAAAATATCTTTTCTATAAAAGGGGAGAGAAAATGTAAAATCTTGTTTGCGCGTGTTTCGTTCTAATCCAATGAGCATGCAAGCAAGAGCAATAATAGCTGCTGTTAAAAAAATCGACAGAGCCCCTTCAGAAAAGATCATGAGAACGTCCCACTTGTCAACTTGAAAGGTATAGCCTTCCGAAAAATACATCTGTTCTTCTTCTTTCCAACGTTCAATAGCAAGGATAGCTTGTAATGGCATGTGAATAACAAATAACGCGAGAATCATCCATATGACGAGGCGGGTTTGTTTGTAATTTTGGTACCATAAGGCTTTATGAAACATCATTTTTCCCTCCTAACTTTGCAATAAATAAATCTTCTAATGATAAAGGAAGTTCTTCGAATAATAACGGATTATTTTCTTTTATGAGCTTGATAAGAGCTTCATCTTCTTTGTTTAAGATAATAGTGTATACTCGGCCAGTTTGATTAATAATAGTCAATTTATTAGTTAATGTGTCAGGCATTTTACTAGGGAAAACAACTTGGATCTTTTGATACATCAACTTCAGATCATCAAGTTCGTAATGACTATGAACTTTCCCATCTTTTAGCATAATGATGGCATTGGCGATATATTCTAATTCGTCAAGTCTATGAGAGGAAATGATCACAGAAACGTCTTTAACAGCTACCTCTTCTATAAGAACTTTCAGAACTCTTTTTTTTACGATGACATCAAGTCCGTCAGTCGGTTCATCGAGTAAAATATAGCTTGCATTCGTTGCAAAGGCTATGACGAGCGAAAAAAGTGCCTTCATCCCTTTTGAGTATGTACTTATTTTTTTCACTGCTGGTAAGGAAAAACGTGTCATTAACTCATGAAAGTAGTCTCTATCAAAAGCGGGGTAAATTGTACTATACATCGTCAAAATTTCCTGAGTACTATAATTTTTAAGGGCTTCCGAAGAATCAGGTACGAAAACAATCTGCGCTTTTAACAAGGGGTTTTCAAAGATACTTTCTCCATCTATGGTGACATTGCCGTGAGTAGGATCAATTATTCCTACCATCGTTCGTAGTAAAGTGGTTTTTCCAGCCCCGTTTCGACCGATAACCCCTATAATACTACCTTTTCCTATTGAAAAATCGATATCTTCTAAAACTTGAACTCCCTGAATATTTTTAGATAGATGGTTAATCTTCATCTGCAATCTCCTCCATTTCCGTATAAATGTCTTCTAACCATTCAATTAAATCGTTTTTGAAATAACCCGCATAGTAGCAGTTAATCACCACTTGCTTTAAAGTATCTTTCAAACGTGTTATATCAGTAGGAGGGGCAGGCTTAATGTCTTGTTTAACTATGAAAGTACCACGTCCTCTAATGGTTGCAATAATCCCTTGTCTCTCAAGTTCTTGATAAGCCTTACTGACGGTATTAGGATTAATGACCATGTGAGAGGCTAATTCTCGAACTGAAGGGAGTTTTTCATTAGGTTTAAGGAGGCCTTTTGCATACATTTCTTTCACCTGTTGAATGATCTGTTCATATAGAGGTATAGGTTGCTTAGGGTCAATTTGAAACAGCATGAACTCACCACCTTTTTAAAATAGCTTGCCTGTCATATTTTAGTGCACTAAGTGTACTAGTTCGAATAATACACTAAAACAAGTTTAAGCTAATAGCCTAAATATGTCAATGACTGAATCAATTTCATAATGCAATGTCACGCTAAATATAACGGATAATATGGGGGTAAATAACAAAATGTTCGTCATTAGAAACGAAGAGTTGGAACGAATATGGCGACTGCTCTGGGAAGACGAGCCACACGGAAAGCGTCCATCTGTAGTGGAAAGAGTCATACGTTTGGAAATAACGATATGACCATGATTGATGAAATCAATTCGACTGTTAATGAAATAAAATATAACATAAATGTTTAATAGCTATGGATGATTTGTGCGGCTTCAAATTGTAAGTAGTATATGAAAAGTGAGTGACGAAATTAGAAGTGCCCTCATAAAAGTTTTTTAGGCAAGGAAGAAGGAGATGGTGATTTTAGGAAGCCTCGTAAACATCTCATGGTTAAAGTAAAGTGTTTGAAATTAATATGAAAAAAAGAGCCGCCCCAAAAAGTGTTATTTTGGAAACGGCTTTATATAAGAGTTAGTTATTTTGTTTTGGAGAATGATCTCCCTCATTATTTTCATTTTCTTGGATAAAGGAAGGTGGCTTTCCTTTTGCACCCCAGAAAAATACAATGAATAGTGTGAAAACCACAACTAATGGGGGAGCGACCATGATCAAAAATGTCGTTAAGTTCATAGGATAACCTCCTGTCTATTTTTTTCCTTCAATGTAATCTGCATCAAAAAGAAACAGTCTCATTAAAAGATAGAGTGAAGGAATCAGCATTAATAATCCCCCAATAAAGGCAACAATGAGTGAAATCGCCATCGTTTCATTTGTGAAGCCATCATAAATAGTTAAATAGGGATACAATAGATAAGGTAAATGGGCGGCACCATAGCCAAAGAATGCGAGAAAATACTGGATCATCACAAGAATAAAGGCGATCCCTAAGTGCTTCTTTTGCCAAATAAAATACGTTGCTAAAGCAAATGCCACTAATGATAACCCGAATACCCACCAAATATCAAGCATACTTTGGAAATGCTCAGGGTTACGTTTATTAAGAAGGAAAAATACGATTATCCCCATTCCGATAGAGGGAAAAGACCATGTTAATGCGTATTTCCTCAACAATGACATTGCTTGACTATCTTTTGCTCTTGAAGCATAAAAAGTTAAAAACGAAGCCGAGATAAATAATACGCTAACAATGGCTAGTAGCACAACTCCCCATGAATAAAGACTGCCAAACAATTCACCGTAAAGCAGCTGAACCCCGTCATTTTCAGTACTAATATATCCACCTTCAGAAATGGTTAATACTGTAGAGAGGGAAGCTGGAATAAGGAGTCCTGTAGCGCCGTAAAGGAAAGAATAAAATTTACTTTCTTCAGCGCCATAAGTTGCAAAAGCATAATAAGAACCTCGTAATGCTAAAAGAATAATAGCTACACTTCCTGGAAGCAGGAGGGCTGTCCCATAATAATAAGCGGTATCAGGGAAAAAACCCACAATTCCAATAAAGAAAAAGACAAGAAAGACATTTGTTACTTCCCAAACTGGGGATAAATAGCGTTGAATAATATTGTGTGTAATATGGTTTTTATTTGTCTGTTTTGTATAATAACTATAAAATCCGGCTCCAAAGTCTACCGATGCCACGATTAAATAACCGTATAAAAAGAACCATAGCACAGTAATGCCTATCATTTCATAATCCATTCTTCCACCTCACTTGTTTTAACTAAAACAATTTTATGACTTGTCTGATGGATGATCCGGTGATCGCATCAGACAAGCAACGTAATTTTCATGCAAATGACTCATTTTAATGACACTCAAATTTAGTATTATTGGGCAGTTTTATGGCTGAGACCACGTTCTTCTAACTCATGTTCTACTGGGTTATTTTTAAACATTTTTCTTAATACACCGGCACACGTGACACCTAAAACGGCATAGAGAAGTATAAATAACCAAAGCATAAGATCGACATGAGGTGATGTCGTAGCACCTTCTTCAACGGTCATAACACCGTTAATAATCCATGGCTGACGTCCTACTTCTGCATAGATCCAGCCTGATTGGATAGCTACCATAGATAACGGGCCACCGATAATAATGAGCCATGTAACGAGCTTATTGAAGGGATTCCAACCTTTTTTCATGCTCATTATAATAAATAATAGTGAAACTCCGGCGAGAAACATACCTATGAACACCATCAAATCAAAGAAGTAATGAACAAATAATGGCGGCAGAACATCTTCAGAGAAATCATTTAATCCGATAACTTCTGTATCTGGTGTTCCCCCAGCTAATATACTGAGTGCATATGGGATCTCTAGAGCATATTTTACTTCGTTATCATCGGTTAATATACCTCCGATAATTAATGGTGCTTCAGTTTCAGTCTCAAAATGCCATTCTGCTGCAGCTAATTTTTCAGGCTGATATTCATGAAGGTATTTTCCAGATAAATCTCCTACAAGAAATGACCCCATTGCAAAAATGACTCCTGTTACCATCGTCAAATGAAGTGCTTTTTTATGATAAACATGTTTGTTCCCTCTTAAAATATGAATGGCGGCAATGGTCCCAAGAATAAATGCACTGGTTAAATAACAGGTTAAAATAACATGTGAAATCTTCGTCGGTGTTGCTGGATTGAACATAGCTGCGAGTGGACTAACATCTTGAAGAACGCCATCAACTATTTCAAACCCTTGCGGTGCATTCATAAATGAATTGACTGTCGTGATAAAAAATGCACTGGCTGTTGCACCGATCGCCACTGGAATTATTAATAAAAAGTGCTTCATCTTACTCTTAAAGCGATCCCATGTATATAAATAAATACCTAAAAATATTGCTTCAAAAAAGAAAGCAAATACTTCCATAAACATTGGTAAGCCGATTGTATGGCCAGCGGCCTGCATAAAGTTTGGCCATAATAGACTCAGTTGAAGACCGATGGCTGTACCAGTTACAACGCCAACAGCAACTGTCACGACAAAACCACGAGCCCATCGTCTTGCAAGTAATGTATAGTGTGGGTCATTTCGTTTAATACCCATCCACTCAGCAATAGCTATCAGTAGAGGAACTCCTACCCCTATTGTGGCAAAAATAACATGAAATCCTAGTGTGACATAAGTCAATATACGACTGTAAATCACCGGATCATACTCAAAAAACATACGTAACACCCTTTCCTAACCATTTATCTGCAACCTAATTAGTGGAAAAAAGCATAAAAGAGACAAAGGATTTGTTTTTTCCTTTACCCACTTCAGAAAAAGGCCATTCATTTTCAGTAGCTCTATCATTTGTTTTGCACTGTGTAAATAGTAATAAATATTCAGAGTTTCGTTGATAGGTGTTTACCCTTATATTATTGTGAATTTGTGAGCGTTTTTTGAACAAGTTGTGCAATTTTACGTGCTTTATCATTGAAAGGGTATCGCCTTGCACTTGTATGCTGAAGTTGATACATTTACACCATATACTACAATTGTTTCAACTTAAACGAAACATACAATTAGGGAGAATGAATCTCATGAAACTACTTATAGGTATCGAGCATCAGCTTTTAAGATATGGTTTAATTCAATTAATTAAAGATGTCCATTCTGTGACATCTATGGTGGTAGCTGATTCACCATCTGAGCTGATTCAATCGCTAAAAAAATACTCTTTTGATCTTATTGTGATTGACGAGAGGCTACCTGGTACAGGAGGTTTAAGAAGCGTGCTATCAGTCTTGAAAGGCCAACCGATACAAGCCAAAAAAATCTTTATGTGTCCAGGGAATTCGGGGGAGTTAGAGCTGACATTTAAAGATAATGATATACAAGGTATTTTTTATGAATACGCCTCATTAGATGAATTAATGATGTTCTTTCAGCAAGTGATCCGAGGAGAGCGTGTGGTACTACGCATGTATGGCCATGAGGCGAAAAAGGTAGGGTCAGTTAGTACAGTGCTAACAAAGAGAGAAGAAGAAATTTTTAACTTGAAAGTTCGGGGATATTCTGTCAGTGACACTGGGAAATTGCTGAATATTTCTGTGAAAACAGTAGAGAACCACCGGAGGAATATTAAAAAGAAATTAAATATCGATAAAAACCATGAGTGGATTGAGTGGGCTAAACGATTGGGCTCTTTATAGGGCTGTTTTCTTCAAATCATACGAAGTTGATCAGGCATTAGTTATGCTAAAATGATGCTAGAGTACGTTGTTTTATCACAGATCATTGTCCGTAAAACTTCCGCCTAAAAATTGAGAGGAAGAGATAACAGACGTTAATGTTCTGATTCACTCAACTAACAATCAGTGGGGGATGAACGAAAACACCGACTGATTGAAGGTTCTTTTTATGAAATGAGGTTAAGAGATGTTTGAGATAGTAGAAAGCATTAGTCATTTTTTACGTGATCCTTTTATGAATGTAGCGACGCGTGTAGAATCCATTCCCATCTTATTTGCCCTTCTTCTAGGTTTAGTCGGGGCCCTTGCACCTTGCCAATTTTCAGGAAATGTCAGTGCTATTACATTATATGGAACGAATTCTCTCAAGCAGGGAATTGCGTGGCGAGAGACGTTGTTTTTCATACTTGGAAAAATCACTGCTTTTTCAGGCTTAGGACTTGTCATTTATTTACTAGGACAGGAATTTCAACAACAATTACCGTTACTATTTGAACCTATGCGAAAATTGATTGGCCCCTTATTAATCTTTATTGGTGTGTATATGCTAGGTTTATTTAAAATGACTTGGCATTTAAGATTGTGGAAGCCCGTAGAAAAGACTAAAGGAAAGGGCCACTGGGGCGCCTTTATGCTTGGATTCAGTTTCTCACTCGGTTTCTGTCCAACAATGGCGATACTTTATTTCTCTTTACTTATTCCGCTTACGTTGACGACAGCCTACGGTGTTTTCCTCCCTCCTTTGTTTGCATTGGGAACATCAATTCCCTTACTAATTGTTATCTTCATTATTTGGTATTTAGGGTTTGGAGGCATGATACTTAAAAAAGGTCGCCGGCTCGGACTGTATGTTCAGCGAACGGCTGGCATCTTGATTATTTTAATTGGCATAATGGATGTGTTAACGTTCTGGTAGTAACATCTCATTATTTTGTTTCTCCTGTAAGCAAAAAACCTTCTTGGCGAAGGGCTTCTATCGCATCGTATAAATCACTCTCTTGATTTGCTTCTAAAGTATGTAAATGAACACCGTTAGTGAGCTCCGATAAGTAGCTTGCTTTCGTTTGTTTCATTTTTTCAAGGAACTGATACACTTCTTTACGATTACTTACCATAATATTAGCTGTAATGTCCCCGTAAATAGGATGCTCTACTTTTACATCATTAACACGAACGCCCTGGTCCACTAATAGAAGGAGCTCTTCTTCGGCACGCTCTGGAGGATGGTAACAGGCAACCAATTGAGTATGTGCCTGATGGGAAAGGATCGTATTATCAAGTATGTATCCTTGACTGGTTGCAAGTATTGGCATGTTTTTAGCCTTCAAAAGGGAAATATCTTGAACAATTACTTGCCGACTTACATTTAACTGATCAGCTAATTCTCCGCCTTTTATTGGGCGATTTCTTTTTTTTAGCACCATCATGATTTCAGTGCGTCTTTCCTCACCAAGCCACTTCTTTTTACTTAACATGTCGCTCTCTCCTTTTAATTTTCCGCTATCTGTATGATTTTTTTGGCAGTAAATTCTAATTCTTCGAATGTTGTCGAGATACCTAACGATACTCTAAAAAAGCGTAGCTGCTCTACCTCTGTTTTAAAAAAAGAATCCATAATAGCAGGTGGTGTTGCTTTCATTGACTGGCAGGCACTCCCAGTTGAGATGCAGATATGATAGCGATCGAGACTCGCTAACATATAGTCTCCTTGAACTCCCTCAATTGAAAGGCCAATAATTGTGGGGAGCTGGTGTTCTTCAGATGCACAAATAATTGAAAGCCTATCTTTAAGGGGGAATAATGCATTCAAAAAATGTTGACGCTTCTCCCAACTGTCAGTTAAATTCTCCTCTAAATGTGAATGAAGATCAAGAGCAGAATTAATAAAAGCAGCTATACCTGGCATATCAAGTGTCCCTGGTCGAAAACCACGTTGATGAGTTGTTAAAGGATGGATACTATTCCATAGCGTATTGGGTGCAAAACAAACAGCACCAACTCCTTTTGGACCGTATATTTTATGTGAAGAAATCGAGATGGCATCTGCATGAAGGTTATTTAACGTTACAGAAATTTTACCAAATGATTGGACACAATCACAATGAAAGACAGTCGATCGCTCTTTCAGGTATTCACCTATTTTAGCTACAGGTTGGATAATCCCGGTTTCTGAATTGACGTGTTGAATAGAGACGAGGCACGTATCGGAACGAAGGGCCTTAATAACACTGGTGACACAGACTCGTCCATTTTGTTTTGCTTTAACATAACTAACTTCCACTCCTAAAGCTTCTAAACGCTTGAAGAACGATAACACAGAAGGATGCTCGATGTCGGATGTAATGACGTGGTTGCCGTTTTTACGGTTAGCCGAAAATAAGCTTTCTAGAGCGAGAATATTAGCTTCCGAGCCTCCGCTCGTAAAAAATATCCCGTCTTCTTTTGTATCTACTAAAGTCGCTAATTGATATTGACATGTCATGAGGAGTTTAGCAGAGTGAGTGCCGGCCTCATGTAAACTACTTGTATTAGCATAAAAAACATCATTTGCTTCAAGCCACGTTTTTTTTGCCTGATCGGACATTGGGGTTGTTGCTGCATGGTCTAAATAGATCATTATCTATCACTGCCTTTACAAATGTCTTGTCATCAGTTTAAGTTTGTGTAAAGATAGATGTCAAGACATAAAAACAGGATTGAGGTTAAAATATGGAACAAACGGACGTATTAATCATTGGTGGAGGGCTTGCAGGTGTCATGACAGCTTTGACGATTGCAGATAGCAAAAAGGTGATGATAGTGACGAAGCGTTCGCAGAAAGAAGGTAATTCATGGAAAGCACAAGGGGGGATTGCAGCGGCGCTTGGAGATGATGATTCACCAAATCGTCATATAGAAGACACGAGGAAGGCAGGTGGTAATAAAAATGACTCTGAAATGGTACATATTTTAGCTCATGAAGGTAAAAGCCGTTTACAGAAGTGGATGAATGAAGGGCTTCAATTTGATGTAACTGAACAAGGCACACTTGATTTGGGGAGAGAGGGAGCACATAGCTGTCGCCGGATTGCACATGTGGGAGGAGATCGTACCGGTAAAGAAATGATGCGTTACTTTATAGACAGATTAAAAGGTAGAGTGTCTTTTCATACTCATTGGACAGTTGTTCAGTTAATTGTAGAGGGTGAAAAATGTTGTGGAGCTTTGTTTTTAAATGAGAAGGGAAAGCTGACGATTGTAAAAGCGACTCATACAGTCCTTGCTACAGGAGGAATAGGTGGTTTGTTTACACATACGAGCAATGATACTCATTTATGTGGGGATGGATTAGCTGTTGCCGCTCGAGCAGGAGCGACTTTAACAGATCTAGAGTTTATTCAATTTCATCCGACGCTTATAAAGGGAGACGTCTCTTTTTGCGGTCTTGCCTCCGAGGCGATACGAGGAGAGGGAGGATCGCTTGTTAATCAGTTAGGAGAACCCATCATGTCAAAAGGCCATTCATTGAGTGATTTAGCTCCTAGAGATATTGTTGCCCGTGTAATGCATGAGCAAATAAGCAAAGGAAATAGTCTTTTTTTAGATATATCTTGCATTCATTCTTTTCATACTAAATTTCCTCAAGTCGTGCAGCTTTGTGAATTAGCAAACATTGATTGGACTAAAGGGAGCATTCCAGTTCTTCCAGGCCCCCACTTTCATATGGGAGGAGTGGAAACTGATGAAAATGGCAGAACATCCCTTGCCCAATTATATGCTGTAGGAGAAGTGGCTTGTACAGGTGTACACGGGGCTAATCGTCTAGCAAGTAATTCACTACTGGAATCACTGGTCTTTGGAGAACGTACAGGTGAAGCAATTCTTCAAGCATCAAGTGAACAACCGTCTCATTACCCTTCTTCAGATGAAAGTGTCATAAGCTCTTTTTATAAGGCATTTTGGGAAGCACCAGCAAAAAAGAAGATTCAAAAACGTGTTGATGAAGCGTTGGGAATTGTAAGAAATGAAAGCGCACTTCGATCATTCATTGACTGGGTGCACCATGTCTTACCAAATAATTTTAGTCAGACAAGTGCTTTTATGTCAAAAGAACAAGTTGAAGTAGCACATATGCTTTTAGCTGCAAAACTAGTTGCAGAGGCCGCATTAAGAAATGACGTCAGCTGTGGTGCACACTTTAGAGAAGACATTGAGGGAGTGATCGGTTCGTGAATAAGTTAGCTTTAAGGGAGAAATTATTACAATTTTTTCAAGAAGATGTGGGGTTTGGCGATAAAACGTCCGACGCTATTTTTACTGTCAACGATACTGGAACAGGCGTATTTATGGCGAAGAGTTCTGGTTACTTTTGTGGAGAGGCCATTATTGAAGAGGCTTATTCTACGATTAACCCTAACATTCAAATAAAAATGTTTAAAAAAGATGGTCAAAATGTATTAAGTGGTGAAAAGATAGCGGAAGTGTCTGGGAAAATGACAGACTTGTTAGCCTCTGAAAGAGTTATTTTAAACCTTATCCAACGGTTATCTGGTATTACAACGCTAACTCGAGAAGCAGTGAATCAAACTAATGGAACGAAAGCCCGTATTTGTGACACACGCAAAACCACACCAGGATTAAGAATGTTAGAGAAATATGCTGTACGTTGTGGCGGAGGCCGAAATCATCGATTTGCCTTGGATGATGCTGTCATGATTAAGGATAACCACCTTGCTGGAGCCGGCTCGCTAACAAAGGCTGTCAATTTAGTAAGAGAAACACACGGTCACATGGTGAAAATAGAAGTTGAAGTCGAAACATTAGAACAGCTAAAGGAAGCTATTGCAGCGGAAGTGGATGTCATTATGCTCGATAATTGCCTTCCTGAGGACGTGGCAGAGTGGGTGAAACTTATTCCAAATAACATGATGGTAGAAGTATCAGGTAACATTTCACTTAACATGATATCCAAGTATGCAACTGTAGGAGTTGATGTGATTTCACTGGGCTACATTACACACTCAGCTCCATCTCTAGATATTAGTTTTAACATCGTGATGAAAGGTAGGGGGTAACAATGTATATCAATAATGTTCTCAGTCAAGTGCAATCAATACTTCCTCCATCCTATAAAGAAGCGGAGGATGCGGACCTTTTATTTCAAGCCAAAATACGAAAACAACAATTGGCTGATAGGTTGTTCATGCCTGGTCACCATTATCAAAAAGATACAATCATCAAATTAGCTGATAAAACAGGAGATTCACTTCAATTAGCAAAAATATCGGCGGAAAATAAACAAGCTGAATACATTGTATTTTGCGGTGTTCATTTTATGGCTGAAACAGCTGATATGCTGACAGACTCTAGCCAAAAAGTGATTCTTCCTGATTTGAGGGCTGGTTGTTCAATGGCTGATATGGCTACTCGAAAAGAAGCAGATACCGCTTGGGAGTATTTAACAGACAAGTTTGGCCATACAATCATCCCTTTAACGTACGTTAACTCTTCAGCAGAGGTCAAGGCTTTTGTAGGAAGGCACGGGGGAGCCACAGTGACGTCCTCAAATGCAAAAAAAATGCTGCGCTGGGCATTAAAGCAGAAACAGCGAGTTCTTTTCTTACCCGACCAGCATCTTGGCCGCAATACGGCCTACGATTTAGGAATTGCTTTAGAAGATATGGCAGTATGGGATCCAACTATGGCCTGTTTAGAAGGCGACACATCACGGGATTTCACGATGCTATTATGGAAAGGACATTGTTCAGTACATCAAAATTTCACACTCTCCCATGTCAACTATTATCGAAAAATGGACCCGGAACGTCAGATTATCGTCCACCCTGAATGCTCTTGGGAGGTCACACAGGCTGCCGATTTAGCTGGGTCTACTTCTTTTATTATTGACCAAATTGGAAGGGCACCAAAAGGCACTAAATGGGCAATCGGAACAGAAATGAATTTAGTTAAACGTCTCATGAAACAGTTTCCAGAACAATCAATTATTTCTTTAAATAGTGATATGTGCCCTTGTTTAACTATGAATCGTATTGATTTGCCTCATTTAGTCTGGGTCTTAGATGAGCTTTATAAAGGTAACATTATGAACGAAATTAAGGTAGATAAAAATATTGCAGATGAGGCAACGCTTGCTATCGAAAGAATGCTGCACTTATAAGTTACTTACTGAAGTATGAGCTGTCACTGACTATGCTCTATAAAGCTTCCCTATTTTATAAAAGATAAACGAAAACAACGTCATTTTTTTGCCTTTTGTCTTTCTAAATATTGTTATCAATTGTCGTACATAGCTTACTGCAATTGTTACAAACTATGTTTACGACAGGAGGTGAGAAACATGGCTAATAACAATAGTTCAAACCAACTTGTTGTTCCAGGGGTACAACAAGCATTAGATCAAATGAAATATGAAATTGCTCAGGAATTTGGTGTTCAATTAGGTCCTGATGCAACTTCCCGTTCAAACGGTTCTGTAGGTGGGGAAATCACTAAGCGATTAGTACAGATGGCAGAACAACAATTTGGCGGACAACAATAATTTAACTGAAAACATGGCTGTATACAGCACCCATTTTATACGAATGGGTGCTGTTCTAATTGTCTATTTAAAGTAGAAACCCTCTCATGGAATAGATGAGAGGGCTAAATATAATTATCGAATTCGCAGCTCAGATTCAGGGTCGAAGAAATGCGCTTTATTCATATCGAAAGCTAACTGGATTTTATTACCACTCTGTACATCCGTTCTGGAATCCACACGAGCAATGAAGTCCTGATCACTCACTTTTGAATAGAGGTAAGACTCCGCTCCCATTAATTCTGCTACATCAATAGTAGCTTCAAATTTAGAATTCTCAGAGGCGTCAAGGAATACTGGCTCATCATGGATATCCTCTGGACGAATACCTAAGATTAATTCTTTATTATTGTATTTAGTCAAAGCTCTTAGTTTCCCTTCAGGTACTTTCACAGGAAATTCACCAACATAGAAGTTGCCGTCTTTTAACGACCCATTTAAGAAGTTCATAGCCGGAGACCCAATAAAGCCACCAACAAACACATTTTCAGGGTAGTCGTAAATGTCTTTTGGTGCTCCAACTTGTTGAATAAACCCATCTTTCATAACAACAATTCTTGAAGCCATTGTCATCGCTTCTGTTTGGTCATGTGTTACGTAAATCGTTGTGGTTTGTAGACGATGGTGAAGTTTAATGATCTCTGAGCGCATTTGCACACGCAGCTTAGCATCAAGGTTAGATAATGGCTCATCCATTAAGAATACTTTAGGATTACGAACAATGGCACGGCCTAGTGCTACACGTTGACGCTGACCACCTGACATTGCTTTTGGTTTTCGATCGAGCATTTCTGTCAGGCCAAGAATGCGTGCAGCTTCCTTAACACGTTGATCAATATCTTCTTTTTTAAACTTACGTAATTTTAGACCGAACGCCATATTTTCATAAACATTCATATGAGGATAGAGGGCATAGTTTTGGAAAACCATTGCAATATCTCGGTCTTTAGGAGCTACATCATTCACTTTGTCCTCTCCTATGTAAAGAGAACCTTTAGAAATATCTTCTAGACCAGCCACCATCCTTAACGTGGTAGATTTACCACAACCTGATGGACCGACGAATACGATAAATTCTTTGTCTTCAATATCTAGGTTAAAATCAGTAACAGCTTGGACATCACCATCATAAATCTTGTAAAGACTATCAAATTTAATATCTGCCATTGAAAATTCCCTCCCGAAGCTAATTATGTTTGTTTAAATAACTAACTAAAGTATAGCCTGAAAGGGGTTACATATCTATTGACGATGTGCACAAAATAAGAGGCTATTTTTGTGCATGTTGCAAACGTTTACAGTTTTAGGGCATTATTTTAACTGTCATTTGCTGTTGAATATAAACGAGTTAATTATTTTGCTTCTAAGCGGAGTATTAGAAGGTAAACTGCGGCAGCATTGGCAAATTGCTTAATATCGATTGCCGTTTTTTCAATAAATTTGTCAACTCTGTACTGTAACGTGTTACGGTGAATATACATTTTTTTTGCGGCCAAGGATGTATTCATGTTGCACTCTAAATATGTTTTGATAGAATGCATCAATTCTCTGTCATTCATCACTGAGTCAAGCATTGTAGACACAAGCTTTAACGTGCTTTCAGGTATGTGATGAAGCAAATAATAAGTGACAATTTCCTGTTCGTAAAAAAAGGACTTTTTACGGAAAGTCATTTTTACTGCGTCATAAAGTGTCGTCTCCCATTTAAAACGTTCATACAATAAATGGGGCGAATCAATTGGAGACCCAATAAAGAAAGAGGTTTGGATGAGAAAATCAGTAGCAAGTGTGTCAATAATTGATTCCACTGATAATTCTTCCTCAACAGTGTCCTCAGGTAAATGTTGAAGTAAAACCCCTTCAGTACGGGATTTCCATAACAAATTCGTCACGGAAGGAAACACATTTTTAATGGCTTCTATAAATGCATCAGTTTCATTTATCTCCCCTTTAATAGAAAAATGAATGCAACGTAAGGGGGGAGGGGTTAACCTTTCCAGCTTATGTTTAGGAGGGCTATGACCATTTATTAACCACTCGTATAGCCACTCGTTTTCTTGAGTTACCTGGTGGTGTACAGCAACATTTGTATGGAATAACGTGTTTAAAAGAGCTATTTCTGCTTGTGAAAGTTTAGATTTATCAAGCACGAGTTGTCTTGGCCTATCATTTTGGAAATGTAGCGTTAACTTATCGGGAGCCGGTGTATTGTCAAGTGCAAGAGCATGTTGATAAAAATGATGGAGTCGGTCATACATAGCAGTTAATCCTTTCTTTTCTTCATGAACGGTCTACATTAGGGTGGGATTAGTCATCTGTAGCAATTATCATGCTAGTAATGAATAGTTTCACGAGTAAGTTTTTGTTAAAATAAAAGAACTGCTTTTTATTTTAAAAATGAGTAAACAAACCATTATCACCCTAAAGGGACTGTATGCGTTTTAATCTATCGTAACATGTTCGGCATAACCATGAAAGACAGAGGCGTGTTTATAGTTAGATTAAAAAAAGAGTATTTAGGGAATAAATGTAGCAAAATGCGATTCCATAAAAACGACAAAACACCACATACATGGGGAATAGAGAGGGATCATCATGTCGAACGTGTTGTTACTCGGATTATTAATACTCATTGGCGCTATTGTAGGGGGCGGGACAAACATTATTGCTATACGGATGCTGTTTCGACCTTATAATGCCATAAATGTAGGGACATTACGTGTACCATTTACACCTGGCCTTATACCTAAACGCCGGGAAGAAATTGCGGATAAATTAGGGAAGACAGTGGAAGAACACCTTCTCACACCAGAAGGCATTCAAAAGCAGGTGAAAGAAGGTCTCTTATTAAGTGAGTTTGAAGAACGTTTAACTAACGCAATAGAAGAGTTTCTTAAGAATGAAGGAACGCTGGATGAATGGCTCGAAATGCATGTAGACAAAAAAGATCAGATGAAAAGGGTTAGGCAAGCAGTAGAGAATGGTCTGGAAACACGTATTCTTTCTTGGATTTATGAGTATGAACATCGCCCTTTTAATGAGTGGGTGCCCCAGTCATGGCAGCACGACTTGACTAGAAGAATTCCAGGTTTGTCTAATAAAATTTTAAAAAAGGCTGAAGAATATTTAAGGTCGGATGAAGGAACCGAGCAAATCGAAAAAATGGTAGGGGGCTTTTTTGAATCTAAAGGGAGTTTCACTGGTTTAATGGGGAAAATGGCCCATCGTTTTTCTCTCTCTTCAATTATTACGAAAGAACTTATTTTTTTCTTGCAAAAGGATGAGACGGAGAGGCTTTTAACGGAATTATTAGAAAATGAATGGAAAGTTGCGTTAGCTAAACCCCCTTCTGCGTTTATAGCCAGTGAGAAAATTGAAGAAAATATAAAAGCATTTAGTAAAGGTATTGTTGGACATACACCGATAGTAGGAGAGTGGGAAGAGCCGTTGAATACGTGGGGCCACAAATATCAACCTATTATGATAGATATCATACTTCCCTCCGTCATGACAACGGTTTCGCTTATCTTATCTCGCTATTTAAAAGCGTTTATAAAAAAAATTGGGATTAAAGATATTGTAACCGCTGAAGTAAATGCTTTTCCAATAGCGAGGTTAGAGGACATGCTTCTTATGATAGCGAAACGGGAGTTAAAGATGATTGCTATTCTTGGTGCTGTTATTGGTGGTATAGTTGGTTTTTTTCAAGGGATTATCGTGCTTTTTTTCATCTGAATATCCGTCACGGTATGAAATTGTAGTTCATTCATGTTATAGTCGTTTAAGAGTCCAAGGTATGTTGAAATTTAAGCTAGATGGACTGTGATGTATGAACACATACATATAACTTTAAGGAGGACAATTGAAATGGGAAACCCTTACGACAAAGCAAATGAGTTGGCACGCGAATTAAAAGAGAGCGAGGAGTTCACAAAGCTCCGCAACTTACACAATGAAGTAAACAATGATGAGGTTGCTAAGCGCATGCTCGATAATTTCCGCCAAGTTCAAATGGAACTTCAACAAAAACAAATGCAAGGTGAACAAATCTCTGAAGAAGAAATTCAAAGTGCTCAGAAGCAATTTGAACTCGTTCAGCAACATGATGTTATCTCAAAGTTAATGGAAGAAGAACAGCGGATGAGTCAAATGGTTGGTGAATTAAATAAAATTATTACTGAGCCATTAGAAGAACTATATGGTGTGGACCAAGAAGGCTAATCAGCAAAAAATAAAACTGTTTCATAAAGGCATCCCGTCAAATACGGGGTGCCTTTTGTTCTAATCATTCGTTGCCGCTCATATATAGTATCAACACTGAATTAAGGGGGATACAACCATGGCATATCGCTTACTTGCGTTAGACATCGATGACACCCTTTTAAAATCGAATTTTCGATTAACAAAGGAGACAAAGGAAGCTATTGATTATGTCAAAGAAAAGGGTGTTTATATAACCCTTGCAACAGGAAGAGCTTTCTTATCAGCAAGAAAGATAGCCAAAACATTAAAATTACCTGCACCTTTCTTGATCACACACGAGGGGGCATTTTTAGCAGCCGATGTGAAAGAGCCTATATTTGAGCGGAGAATAAGTGCTGATACTGTTTATCAAATTGTTGATATTCTTGAAAATTATCATTGTCATTTCCGGTTATTCCATGAAAAATATGTGATTGCTAATAAAACTCGTCAAAAAAATCAATTGATCGGCAGAATGCAAATGCAATTGACTGATCCATTGTTTTACCCAGTATACTATGTTGAATCACCAAGTCATCGATTAATTGATCAGCCCTTAAGTGTATTAAATATTAAAGTACATTTTTGGAACAAACGAGAAAAAGAAGACGCTTTTGACGAATTACAAGAAACTGTTAAAGGGATAAAGCTTGTAAGTAATAAAGAAGGGGCATTATCTATTACCCATGAAAATGCGTCAAAGGCTCTTGCCCTGCAGTATCTCGGTAGCAAACTCGGAATCTCACCAGATGAAATGGTTGCTGTAGGAGCGGATATAAGAGATAAGGATATGATACAGTTAGCGGGGTTGGGGGTAGCCATCGGTGATGCCCCAGAGATAGTAAAGGATGCTGCTAATTGGATTACGCGTTCGAATGATCAGAATGGTGTAGGGTATATGGTTAAAGAAGTGTTCAGAAAACAACTCCGTGTAGATAATCATGTAAGAGAATTGAGATAGACATCCCTTTAATATACGAATGTTTGACAGGGAGGACATGTACATTTACACGCCTCCTTTTTTAATAATAGCCGTTAGTAATCAATTTTATTCAGTCAGTGCTTGTCAAACTAGACAGCACTGACTTTTCAGTTTTTGTAGTAGATTCTATAAGGACGGCTTTCCTTTTTTTCATTCTCTCGCGTTATAATGAAAGAAGATGTGTAAAAAAGGAGTGGAACAAATGGATGAGAAAATAATGATAAATAAAACGAAAAAAGCGGTTCAAGCTCATAATAATGCGAGCCCCGACTTATTTTTATATTCACTTATGGATTTTGAATTCATTTATGATGAAAAGGAGGAAACTGTTACATTAGTCGTCCCTATTACGGACGTTATGTACAATCAACTTGGCTATATACACGGAGGTATCATGGCCTATATTGCTGATACAGCTATGGGGCATTTGTGCGCCGCTTTTAATAACGAGCCGTCAGTCACTCTTGAGTTAAAAACACAATTTATAAAAACAGCTACATCAGGTACCCTCACTGCAAAAGCGTCATTTATTAGGAAAGGTGGACATGTTCAATTTGTTGAATGCACAATACATAATGATAAAGCCCAACTTCTTAATAAAATAACAGGAACTTTCTACTCTCAAGGTAAAGCATAAAATGAGGAGGGCGTCCCTCATCCCTTTGTACGAATTTTGTTGCTATACAAAAGGGGATGGACTCCATTAAGTTAAAGTTTGAAATAAAAATATTCAAAAAAATGAAGAAATGAATAACATATTAGGATCTTAAGAAAGATATAATGCTAAGCTTCAATCCGTGGGAGTTTTCTTTCACCCCCCACTGATTGTTAGTTTAACTTATCTGACCTTTAGGAGCAGTTTATCCTCGACCTAAACTTTTCGATCTTCTTAAGTTTTCAGGTGGGGGTTTTACTGCCCCTTAAGTGTGAGATAAAAGTTAAAAAAAGGATTTTCTGTTAAAGGGGTACATAAGAATATGACGAATTGATAGCATCGCATAAGTGAGAATAAGGCATGTTTCTATTTTTATATGAATAGGCATTTAAGTCTAGTTTTAAATACCTATTTTTATAATAAATAACGTTTTAGAGGTAAATAATACTATTTTAGTTAAAGAACTTTTAATTACTGAAACTTATAGTATAATTGTAAAGTGTTATGTTGAAATGGGAATATGATACTTAACTACATAATAATTTCCTTATACAACGATCGAATTGCATAATTTATGTTGTTTCTGAAACCTTTGTGCTTATAAAACGTGTTTCAACATACAGAAATAGCTAGGTACCTAATTCCAATCACTCAATAAAAGCAATGGCTAATGACTTTTTTATATTCGATATGTCAATAGGGAGAGACTGCGATTGAGTGTTGTAATTATAAATTGATATAAAAATAGGGAGAGATTAGATGACGTGTCAAAAATGTGACTATGAGGTAAAGACTGAGGACAAATTTTGTACGAATTGTGGTGAATCACTTGAGGGGAATGAAGGAGTAGATCGTTCTCTTGAAGCTTTTGAAAAAGAAGAAACAGCTGCAACTACAGCTGAAAGCGATGATGTTGTTGAAGCTTCGGTTGAGGAGTCAACGAGTAGTAAACAAGCAAACGAATATGTAGAAAAAACAAAAGAAACAGCGGCAAACTATTGGAACTTCTTTTTGCAATCGCTCAAGGCACCACTGGCACGAAGTGTAGAAAACCGCCCGAGTGATTTCATTTTCGGCTACATTAATATTGCTGTTTATGCATTATTGTTCGCATTAAGTAGTTATTTGGTTAATCGTTCTAACGCATATATATCATCAAATGTAAGTTTTGTTGACTATTTCATCCAGCCATTTTTCTATCTTATTATATCATCATTAGTGGTAGCTGCTTTATTATTCGCTGTTTTAAAATTTGTGATGAAAGCAGAAACGATTTCTTTTCACGATGTGGTGGCTCGCTATGGCACTCTTTATACAGTCATAATAGTAGTAACTGCCGCTTATTTTATCCTTAATTTTACTGGTATGTTACAGTTAATCCTGATTTTGGATATGCTTATTACGATTGGACTATATATGGCGGCGATTGTTGCATTACTTACATTACGAGATGAAACGAAAGTAAGCTTTGATCCAATTTTTGCAGTGATAATCGTGTTTGCTGGTTATGCTATATTTGAAACACTCACAATTGATTTATACGCTGATATGTTTCTGAGAAATAACCCTTTCTTATAAATATGCGTCTATGAAAGCAAAACGTGACATACAAATCGCCGCCCTTTTAGAGTTTTGAAAGGACAGGCGATTTTTTGTCTGTTGTGACTACAAAGGGGGGGGGGCAACGTCATTATGTTGTTACCCTTTCATAATTGTTAGCCGAAGAGGTTATTAAAGTTGATACTTCGCTTTTCCAAAGCCATAACTAGCAGTTTATATAAAACTCATGACTTTTCCATTAATATGGTCTGCCGGATAATAAACATATAGCAAGAAGGTCATTTTTTTTGATATGTTAAAGGAGAAGGAGAGGAATATGAATGTCATTAAAATTATTAAACGTTTCTAAAATATATAATGATACGGTTGCTGTTGATAATCTTACATTGCATATTGAAAAAAATCAGATGTTTGGCATACTAGGGGTGAATGGAGCTGGTAAAACAACGACGTTTCGGATGATACTAGGTTTAATTGCTCAGACAGAAGGTGACATAACATGGAAAGGACAGGCCTTAAACTACCATACTAGTCATTTAATCGGGTACTTGCCGGAAGAGAGAGGCTTATATCCAAAGCTGACGGTTAAGCAGCAGCTTATATACTTGGGTAGATTGAAAGGGATGAAAAAGCACGAGATCTTATTAGAGCTTGAGAAATGGGCCAAAAAGTTTAAAATTAGCGATTATATTAACAAAAAAGTCGGTGAGCTGTCAAAAGGTAATCAACAGAAAGTGCAATTTATTACGTCAGTTATTCATTCTCCCGAATTACTTATTCTTGATGAGCCTTTTAGTGGTTTAGATCCCCTGAATGTTGAACTATTAAAAAATGCGGTGAAGGATTTAAAAGAAGAAGGTAAAACGATTTTATTTTCCTCACACAGAATGGAACATGTTGAGGAGCTATGTGAAAATCTCTGTATTCTCCATGATGGAAAACCTGTTGTTTCAGGCCGTTTGCTAGATATTAAACGGGATTTTGGTAAGAAAAGTGTGAGCGTTTTAGCAGATTTTGATTTGTCTTTTCTCACAAAAGTAGATGGTGTGATTAACTGGAAAGCACATACTGGTGGACTAGAATTACAAGTAGCAAGCGAGGAAGTGTCGCAGCAACTATTTAAGCTTATACAAGGACGTGGGTTTGTTCGGAAATTTCATCTGGAAGAACCGTCATTACATGATATTTTTATTGAGAAGGCGGGAGCTTCTTATGACTAAATTTTTCATTATTATGCTACATACGTTTCGATACAAAGTGTTATCCAAATCTTTTATTTTTTCTACGCTCCTCACCTTATTTGTTGTAGGTGGTATTACGAACATCGACCGTATAATAGCGTTTGTCGAGGAGGAAAAAGTAGATAAAATTGCTGTCATAGCAGAGGAGGAGGTGCTTTATTTTGAACTTGAAGAAGAGTCGACTGTATATGCAGATGACTATACTCTTGAAAAAATAGAATTAACCATCTCTCAAGCAGAACAGGAAGTGATTGATGGGAAGTGGGATGGGTTGCTCTTATTAACGTTGAACGAAGCAGGCCTTCCAGAAGCCAATTATCGTGCGCTCACAATGGCAGATCAAGGGACAGCTCAACAATTGGAACAGGCGTTGCAACTTGTAAAAGTAGCCAGAGCTACAGAAAAATTAGGGATTGAAGAGGCACAATTACATATCTTACATACCCCTGTATCATTCAATATTGAAGCATTAAGTGAAACAGCTAAAACAGAGACTGAACTAAATACAGCTCGATTTTTAGTTAATATTCTTGTCGTGGTTATTTATTTTTCTGTCATTGCTTACGGTAATATGATTGCCCTTGAAGTAGCAACTGAGAAGTCATCACGCGTGATGGAAATTCTTATTTCGAGCGTCCATCCCGTCATTCAACTATTTGCTAAAATATCAGGGATTGCACTGTTAGGTATCGTGCAATTTTTACTTATATTAGTAGTTGGGGTTGCTTCAATACGTGAGAATATCGTTTCAGGAGGAGTTGTAAGTGACCTCCTTTCAGTTGAAGAAGTGCCTTTATCGATACTTTTTTATGCCTTTATTTTTTTTGTATTAGGTTATTTATTTTACGCTACAATTTCTGCAGTACTTGGTTCCTTAGTAAGTCGCATTGAAGATGTTAACCAGTTAATTACACCACTTACACTCATTATTGTCGTGGCTTTTCTCATTTCTATGTTTGGCTTAACATCACCAGACTCAACTATTGTGACGATCGCCTCGTATATTCCTTTTTTTACACCAATGGTCATGTTTCTTCGGTTTGGGATGTTAGATCTTCCTATATGGGAAATGATTTTGGGGATTAGCCTTTTAGTGATCTCTATTAGTGTTTTAGGCATTATTGGCGCTAGAATTTATAAAGGTGGTGTGCTTCTTTATGGGAAGACATCTTCTTTAAAAGACATTAAACAAGCGTTAGTTTTGGGTAAAAAAAATAAGCCCAGATAGACATTAAGGAGATAAAGTGATCTTATTACATGATACTATGAGTGTAATAATTACTATGGTTTCAACTTAGCGATGAGCAGAACGGTCATACAGGTCCAGTACCAACTTCTTCATTAAAATGTAGAATATAGCAGTCGTTGATGGCGATAAAATAACGATGATCTTCTTCTCAATTTTATGTCACGTTTAGGCATGCGCTGAATAAACTGGGCAGAGAAGGAGGCGATACAATGAACATTCAAGACATTAAAAAACACTGTGAGAACCATTTGCATCGCTATGTGTTAGTTACGACAACCGATGGGAGACAGTATGATGGGATAGTTGAATCAGTAAATGATGATCATATTTCTCTGGCCGTTCCAACAAGCGGTGAATCGATGATGCCTGAAGGCTCATCTTTCCATGAAGGTATGCCACAAGGATTTGGTTACGGTGCTGGAGCTGGCTACGAAGATAATATGCATCGTCAATTCGCACCAGGTTACGGGCCCGGCCCCTATCCCCCATATGGACCGCGACCGCCATTTGGGCCACCTGGTTATGGCCCTTACCCTCCATATGGACCTGGCCCGTTTCCCCCATACCGACCGCGACGATTTCAGCGACTTATTTTACCGCTAGCAGCGCTAACAGCATTAGCAGCCATTCCGTATTTTTAAAACATCTACTAAATTAAAAAATCGATCCCTCTAGGATCGATTTTTTAATTGTGTTATATTTTTAAACGTGAGTGACACGAACATTCATTCGCTTTTATGGTATAATTTTAAATAGGATAAAGGAGGAGAACGATGATACGTTTTATTCACTGTGCTGATTTACACCTTGGGCGACCTTTTCAAATGACTAAACTAATGAATCAAGCTATGGTTAATCGTGCGATTCGTGCTACTTATGAGTCCTTTAGCGCGATTGTTCAAGAAGCCATTCGAAAAAAAGTAGATTTTGTTCTAGTGAGTGGGGACGTCTATCATGAAGAAGATCGTTCCATTCATGCTCAATGGTTCTTTAAACAACAGGCTGAAAAGCTTCACCAGGCCAATATTACCTTATATGTGATCCATGGTAATCATGATCCGCTTATTCAAAAGGAGCAACTGATTGCTATGCCTGAGAATGTACATATTTTCCCTACACATGTGTCTCGTACTGTTCACACTACCCAAAGTGGAGAACGCGCTATTATTTATGGCTTTAGTTATCCAGAACGAGCTTTCATGAATGATCCCGTACCGTTATTTAAAAAGCTTAAGGAAGATGAGGCTTACCATATCGGTTTACTTCATGGTCAGGAAAATGGACTGGTTGACCACGACCCGTATGCGCCCTTTTCAACTGTAGATTTGAAAAATGTAGGCTTTGATTATTGGGCGTTAGGACATGTACATAAACGGCAAGTCATTAACTCACATCCACCTGTCATTTACCCCGGAAATATCCAAGGATGTCATCGAAAAGAACAAGGAGAAAAAGGGGCTTATTATGTGGAGATGACGAAAACAACCACCACTTTTACTTTCTTTGGGACAGGTCCCGTTCAATGGCAGGACATCACTGTAAAGGTTAATGACATGAAATCGATTGATGAGCTCATGGCTTATACTTTAGATACCATAACTCATTTATCGTCTTCTCACATGTATATGATTCATTTATATTTCACAGGTCCTGGTGTATTGCACGAAACGTTAATTAAAAAGAAAGTACAAGAAGATTTAATGGACATCCTTCAAGAAGAGCTGGAGTATGACTCTATTTGGATAGATAAACTTACTGTGAACACCGCTCCAGAAATTATTAGAGAAAAATGGCGACACAAAGATCACATTATTGGAGATGTTATCCGTGTAAGGGAAGACCTTTCACATAACGACTCATGGAAAGAAAGCTTATCTTCCTTAATAAATCACCGAAAAATCGCCCCGTTTGTTGAACAGTTGACAGAAGAGGATGAAGAAGAGATACTCACTAAAGCAGAAACAATGATCGTAACAGCTTTGTTGGAAGAAGGGAAGACGTATGAAGATTAAACACATCTATATATATGGCTTCGGGAAGTGGGTTAATAAACGATTTGATCTAAATAATGATGGGATTAATATACTCTTCGGCTATAATGAATCGGGGAAATCAACATTGATGGCTTTCATAAATGCTATTCTATTCGGTTTTCCTTCTAAACGTGAAAGCCATTATCGACCGAGAGAAACAGATAAATATGGTGGCATGCTCACGATTGACACTCCCTCCTATAACGGAATTAAGATAGAAAGAGTCGGAGGAAGGACGAACAAGGGAAGCCTTTCTGTTCGTTATCCAGATGGGCGTACTGGTAATGAAGAGGATTTACATAAACTTCTGAAAGGGATGGATTTAGCCACATTTAAAGGAATTTTTCATTTTGATTTAGATGGTCTTCAAGGGATGAAAGATTTAAATCCTGATGACTTGAATCATTATCTATATGATGCAAGTATGGTAGGCGCATCGTCACTCAATTATTTAGATAAATCGTTACAGCAAGCATCGGGAAAGCTCTTTAAACCTAGGGGACAAAAAACAGACTTGAACATCCTTGCAGAAAAACTCAAAAACACACAGCAAGAGATAAAAGAATGGGAAACAAAACTAGATAACTATGAACAGCTACAGGCAACTAAACAAGAGTTAGAATTAGAGCTTGCTCATTTAGAACGAGATGAAAAAAAACTTCATATAGACATCCGGTATTATGATCATTACAAAACTTTAGAACCGATTGTAAAAGAATGGAACGCACTAACGGCTGATCAGCAAGAAGATATAGAGGAAATAAAGTTCCCAGAAGATGGGCTTAGTAGGCTCGAACAACTCTCCGATAAATTAGAAGAAAAAGAAGCGTTAATGTCTTATGAAAATGAGAAAATAGCAGAATTAACAAAAAAACTCCATACCTTAACAGATGCTAATATATCTGCTGATTTAAAACGTAAGATGACATCAGTCATTAATAAGTGGCCATTGCAGGAGAAGATAATAGAAGATCTGAAAGCATCTCGATACACTGAACAAGAGTTACTTAAACAACGCCAACAAATTGAAGATGAATGGCAGCTCCCAAGAACTTTTTTTAACTCAGCACATGTGACGAATTATCATTTAGATAAATTCAACATGTTGAAGACCCGATGGCAAACACTCCTTACGACAGAAGACCATTTAACGGAAGAAAGACGAAAGGTACAACGAGAAAAAGAGATTGCAGAAGAACAAAAAGATAGTGAGTATAAGCACCTATTAGCTCCTGAAGAAGTAAAAGAACTTGAAAGATTAACTTCTTCAGAAAGTGAGAAAAAGCTGCGCAAGCAAGAGTATAATATGCTTTTGAAACAAAGAGAATGGCTTGAAAAAGAGTGGAGCAGAGTAAAAAGAACAGGACAGATTAAAAAGTTAACACTTATGGGCTTGACGGGATTATGTGCAGTAGGAACAATAGTCGGATATGTCAATACTAATTGGTCCATTACACTGGCTTTAACCCTTCTAGTTATAATAGGCAGCAGCTTAACATGGGCTACCGAGAAGAGATCACGAGATGAAATAAAGCAGTTGCTCAAAGATTTAAAAGCTCATGATGAAAAAATGGCGACATTTAACAACCCTCAAGGCGACATTTCAAAAGAAGCTTATCTTTATGCTGAACAACGTTTAGCCCTTCATAATGATAAAGCTGGACATGTTAACACGATTAATCAAAACGTCACGTTTCTCAATACCCAATTACAGCAATGTGAAAATGACTGGCAAGAGCTACAGGAAAAATGGGAAGCGTTTAATACAGAGCTGGACGAGTGGTGTAAAATCACTAAGATGCCACCTAATCGTGATTTACTCTTTTATGCTCACCTCATTGAAGCACTAAAGGAATGGCAAAGGATTACGAAAGAATATGAAACTGTTAAAGAAAATCTGCGTCGATTAAATAACGAAGTGTCAGACTATAAAGCGACCACTGAGTGGTTAGTGGCTAACTATGTTAGTCAGGAGTGTGATATGACTATTGATAAGCAGGTCAAAGCGTTGACAGAATTTATAGAAAAGGAAGAGGAAGCTGAAAAGAATAGAAGTCAAGTACGTGATAAACTCTCCGTTCACGAAGATTTAATGTCGAAGGTACAAAAAGAACGTGAACAGATCGCAATCTCGTTAACAAATCTTTTTGGTCTTGCTCATGTTACAAATGAAGAAGCATTTAGAAGGAAAGCACATCAATATAATCAACAAAAAGCCCAATTGACAAGGAAGAATCAGCTTTGGCTTCAGATTGTGACGCTAGTTCCAAATGAAAAAAATAGAGCAATTTTACTTGACGATATCATTAAACAAGACATCGATAGTCATGAGAAGCAAAGACAGCTTCAAGAAAAAGTAACGGAACTTGAAAAGAAGAAAAAAGGTATCATGACCGAACTATCATCGATTACATTAACGTTGAAAGAATTAGAAGAAAGCGGGACTTACGAAGATAAACGGCAAACATTTATAGCTTTAAAGGGTGAATTTAATCATATGGTGAAAGAATGGGCCGTGATTCAAACCGCTCAGTATATGATTCACAAAGTGAAAAATATTTATGAAACAGAACGACAGCCAAAAGTTGTTCAGACAGCTTGCGAACTATTCAAACGCTTGACCGAGGGGCGTTATACACAATTATTTGCACCATTAGGAGAAGAACGATTCATTGTAGAAAGAGAAGACGGCCAACGCTTTGACCCCTCTGAACTTAGTCGAGGTACGGGAGAATTACTTTATTTATCTATAAGATTGGCCCTAGCTTTAGAAGACGTTATGGAAACTTGCAGTCCCATTTTTATGGATGAAACATTTGTCAATATGGATAAACCAAGAAGGTATCAACTTATCTCGTTATTGAAAGAAATATCTAATGAAAGACAAATTCTTTTCTTCACATGTCATGAGCATTTAAATCAAGAGTGGCAAAGAGCCTTTAAAAACGTTGAAGTTCATTCACTTTATCGCTGAAAAGAGGGATTGTGTCTGAATTATATGTAAAAATGTCGTTCTATTTCATTTTCTAGAGATTTTATATTAAACTAAACGTGATAACCTTCTTTTGTACACAGGCCGAATTGCCTATTTTTTGTAACAAATCATTGTTGCTATGAAGGACAACAAACAAAAAAATCATCACTTAAAGTATAACGTTGAGTGACTAAACAAGTGATGTGACAAACGACTTTCCTTTTCAATCAAAAGCCGTGTGTGAGTAAATAATAAATGAAGGATGATGAGTATGAGCGAGTATCGCGTATATTTAGTTGAAGATGAAGAAAATCTAGGAGAAGTAATTAGAGCATATATGGAAAAAGAAGGGTGGCAGGTGACGCATTTTACTGACGGTAAAGTGGCGTATGATCATATCTCTGAACCACCACATTTGTGGATATTAGATATTATGCTTCCAGGTATGGATGGCTATCAATTATTGAAGGCAATAAAAAGTGAAGCTGATACACCTGTAATCTTTATTTCAGCACGGGACAAAGATTTAGATCGTGTGCTTGGTTTAGAACTTGGGAGTGACGATTATTTAGCTAAGCCTTTTTTACCGGAAGAGCTTTTAATCCGAGCTAAAAAGCTATTAAATCGTGTTTATCCACCGGAAGTTCAGGAAGAAGATGCCATCGAATTGAATGGCTATGTGATTGATCCGAAATCACGAACAGTTCATGATGGAGAGGAATTGATTGAATTAACAACGAAAGAAATGGATCTTGTGATCTTGTTGTCATCAAACCTTGGTAATGCCCTTTCTCGAGAAGCCATTATTGAATATGTTTGGGGATCAGACTACTTCGGCTCAGAACGGGCGGTAGACGATGTTGTACGTCGTGTAAGGAAAAAACTCCCACGGATTCATGTTGAGACGTTATATGGTTACGGGTACAGGGTTTTATCTTCATGATTCGTTTGAATTTAACACAGCGGATTTGGTTTTCGTTTATTTCGATCCTTTTAATGGTGGCTCTTTTAATTGGGGTCATTTATCCCATCTCTTTGAAGAGTACGTTGACAGAAGAAACGTATAGAATCATTGAACAAGAACAGAACCGTTTCGCTAATCCAGAAGGAGAGTATTTTGCGCCTCCTCAGACTGAATTAGATTTTATCGAAAGACGGGATGCGGAACGATCAGTATTCCACTTTTTTTTAATGAATCAATTTGGCACGATTGAAGGAGATCCTGTGCCAAGTGAAGTTCTTCAAGAGATGGGAGACAGAGCGCAAAGTCAAATGACACGAAGAGGTCGTTATGAACTCACATATAACGATGCGGCACTATTTTATGTCGTTTATAAAGTGTATACCACTGGTGGTGAAATGTACCATATTTCATATATGTGGGATACTTATCGGGATCAAATGGTGAATCGACTGTGGGGCCGATTGAGCTATATTATGCTGTTTGCCAGCCTAATGAGTCTAGTACCTGCCTTTTGGTTGAAACATTACTTAAAATCACCTCTTACAAGCCTTGGGAACCATTTTGAACAAATAGCGGAAAGAAATTGGAAAGAACCTTTCCATTGGGAAGGGGATGATGACTTCGAAAAACTGTCAAACCAATTTGAGAAAATGCGCCAAAACTTAATTAAATATGATTCCGCACAGAAAACATTTATTCAGCATGCATCCCATGAATTAAAAACACCTATAATGGTTGTAAAAAGTTATGCTCAATCTGTTAAGGATGGGATCTTACCAAAAGAGAATATTGAGAATACAATGGATGTTATTTTGGAAGAGTCTAACCGGATGGAAAAGCGCGTGAAAGATATGCTGTATTATACGAAGTTGGAATCTCTGAAAGAAGCGCCGATGGAAATGCGAGAGTTTCCATTCGGGTCAATCGGTTATCATGTGGGTGAAAGATTTCGACTCGCACGTGAAGATGTGGATATAGTAGTTAACGGTGACCAAGTGATGATTTATGGAGATAAGGAACAGTTGCGTGTACTTTTAGAGAATCTAGTGGAAAATGCTTTGAGATATGCAGTTAGCACAATAGAACTGAATGCGAGAGATTTAGGCGATTATCATGTGGCTATCGATGTGGCAAATAACGGTGACCCTATTCCTGAGGAGGAAGTAGAGCATGTGTTTACACCTTTTCGTAAAGGGAATAAAGGCCAATTTGGTTTAGGTCTCGCGATTGTTAAAAGAATTTGTGAACTACACGGTGGCTATCCTCAAGTCAGAAATGCTGATAAAGGGGTTATTTTTACAATGGTTTTGCCACGAAACAAACTTGTAGATAATCAGGGGAAGCTCTGAAATATCTTTAATTGAGTGAAGAGGTTATTATAGTAGCTCGATTATCACCCTCTGCTAGAAGACAGTATCAACTTAAACGTCTACTAGTAGAGGGTTTTATTATAGGTTGAAACGCTTTCCAAATGTTTATCAGCTAAGATCGAAAATGTTACTTACCGTATACCGTGTTTTATAAATCATTTTGGGAAAACGTTAGGTGCAAAGCTCACCTTCGCTAGAACATTGCTAGCTATGGTATAATTGGAAAAAAAGAAGAAAAGGCCGGGGAGGTAACTAACGGTTATGAAAAAAGGCATTAATCATTATCAGGTTGGGGAACAAGTAGAGACTTATTTGTTAATAAAAACAGCGAAAAAAGGCATTGCCAGTAACGGAAAGCCGTTCTTAACATTACAATTGACCGACAAAACAGGTGAAATTGAAGCGAAGCTTTGGGGGATATCTCCAGAAGATGAAACGACGTTTCAAGGTGGAACCGTTATTCATACGCAAGGAGATGTGCAAGATTTTCGAGGTATGCGCCAGTTAAAGATAAAAGCAATCCGACCTTCTTCATCGATGGATCAGGTGAAACCTGAAGATTTTTTGCCTACTGCACCTAGAGGGCGAGAAGAAATGCTGGAAGAAGTGACGCAGTATATATTTGACATGCAAAATGCCAAAATTCAACGAATTACACGCCATTTATTTAAAAAACACCAACAAGCGTTTTCTGTTTCGCCAGCAGCGACTAAAAATCACCATGAATTTGTTTCTGGGCTCGCTTATCACGTTGTTTCTATGTTACAGCTAGCCAAAAGTATCGCAGGCTTGTATCCAAGTCTTGATACAGATCTGTTGTATGCAGGTGTTATATTACATGATATGGCTAAAGTCAGAGAATTGTCAGGCCCTATGGCAACTCAGTATACAACTGAAGGGAAATTGATTGGGCATATTACGATTATGGTGACAGAAATTGAAGAAGCGGCTAAAGAATTGGGTATTGAGGGAGAGGAAGTCCTCATGCTGCAACACCTCGTGCTCTCGCACCATTCAAAGGGCGAGTGGGGGAGTCCAAAGCCTCCAATGATCAGAGAAGCTGAAATGCTACATATGATTGATAATATTGATGCTAAAATGAATATGATGGATCGAGCTTTGGACCGTGTCTTACCTGGAGAATTTTCTGAGCGAGTATTTGCTTTGGAGAATCGCTCTTTTTACAAGCCATCATTCCATGAAAAGCCTATAGATTTATAGTATTTAAAAAACAGAGCGGAGAGAGGAGCCCTTCTTTCTTCGCTCTGTTTTTTATTTCTATCACGTACTGTATTCAATCATGGCGGCATCCTCCGCTGGAGCTACTAGTTCAACTAAATGGTTCTTGCTTAAAATATCGTTTAATACTTCCACTTTGAACGTCTGATAGCATGGTGATTTAAGCCATTCTTTCCATGTGAGATCATGGCATTGTTCCCAAGCTTCTTGCCAATGAGCTAAAACAAATGCTTCTACACGCTCATGAACAATTGGAAAGGCAATCAATGGAGAAATTTCTTTATGTTCCTCTAATTTTGTCATGACTAGTTTAACGAGCTCGTCTTTAAATTCACTGCATGTCATATCTTTTAATGAAATATATCTCATATCATCAGTACCTCCAAAATAATAAGTTTAGTTTGACTTTACCCTTCATTAGAGATAGCAAACCTATTATAAAAAATGACATACAAATGTAATAATGAGGCAACACAATATAGCACTTTTTTGAAAAAATTTTTTGCGCTATAAAAGAAGGTGAGATATGCGTGTTTCAGACAAAGGGTGAGCTATTATTAACAATGTATGCTTTGTCATTACCTCAATGATAGCATAGTAAATTTGAAAGACTCCCGTCAATAAGACAGGAGTCCAATGTAAGTGACTATTCTATCCGACTTAAAAGCGCCACACTGCTCTGATAAGGATGGGAGTGAAGAGGTGCTAACCAGGCTACTTAGCACACGTAAGCTGATCCTACAATAATTAATAGAATAAACAAAACAACAATGAGTGTAAAGCCTGAATAATAAGGTGCTGGCGTGTAACCGCTCATGATCTTCATCCTTTCTGAAGTAGATTTTTTGGGGGCATCCCCATACTTAATGTATGTCAAGCTAAAGTAACGGGTGAATAGGCACTAATGGATTATTTATTAAAAACGCAGTAGAGATATGACGAGACTATTAGAGTTGATCGAATGGGAAGTAATCCTGTTTTAAAGAGGAGATATGTCTAGGATGGCTAAGAAACATTTGGGAGTTACAAAAAAGCCTGTCCGATCAAGGACAGGCGATATCAATTATTCAGTGTATTGATTAAACGCATCTTCAAATTGTTCATCTAACACTTCAATATCAAGTTCTTTCATGAGCGTCATTTGTTCTTCACTCATTTTCTCATTCTTGCGTTGGTTAAATGTTGCAAGAAGCTGTTCTTTGACTTCTTCAAAATCGTCTTCGAAAGCTGTACGGTCCAGCACTTCGATAATGTGATAGCCAAATGATGTTTTAACTGGTTCGCTCATTTCGCCTTCTTCAAGAGAAAAAGCAACTTCTTCAAAAGGAGGCGTCATACTTCCGCGAGTGAATGAACCTAAATTACCACCTTCTACAGCCGATCCAGGGTCTTGAGAATTTTCCTCAGCCAGTTCAGCAAAATCTGCGCCATCTTCTAATTCTTGAATAAGCTCAAGAGCTGTTTCTTCATCTTCTACAAGGATATGTCTAGCTTCAACTGTTTCACCTTTATCGTATTCTTCTTGTAACTCTTCATCCGTAGGTTCGCCAACCATACCAACACGATTTTCAAGAACTAGCTGTGTTAAAATGTTTTTTCGTAGCATGTCTTTATCATTAATGCCTTGCATTTGTAACATTTCATAAAGCTCTTCTTCGGAAGATACACCGACCGTATCCATAAACTCTTCAATTTGCTCATCGATATCTTCTTCTGAAATGTCAAAATTCTCAGCTTCAGAAGCAATCGCTTTGTCCATTACGAGCATTTGCAGGGCATGACTTCCATAATCATTTTTAAGGGCTGCAACAAGTTCTCCTTCTGTTACCTCTCCGGCACTTGTCTCAACAATAACGGTACTATTGTCTGTCCCAGCCTCTGAATCATTACTGCATGCACTAATTACCATAATACTTGCTACCGCCATAACTAATGAAGATTTCTTCAATATGGTCACTCCTACTCAATTTTTATCTTTTCTTTCCTGTATAAATATAGCACATACTGCTTAGTTTTGGTACGACTTCTGAACGATTACACAGATTTTCCGTTTTCTTTCAAAAATCGTGACAAATGACTATACGTGATTTCGTGACCGAAATAAGATGTAATGAACGTTAAAATAAGGAGGAATGTACATGTCACATTCATATCATTCAGGCTTTGCATTGTTAGTCGTGCTGTTTATTTTGTTGGTGATCATTGGCGCATCTTGGGCTTATTAATTTGAGCATACCCAGTGGATAAGTGCTAAGGGAGGTGACGATATGGGACATCACTACCATAGCGGCTTTGCGTTAATAGTCGTACTATTTATTCTTCTTGTTATAGTTGGAGCTTCCTGGTGGTATTAAAAGAACGTCAATAAGAGAAAACTTGGCATACAACAATATGCCAAGTTTTTATTTAACACAGATTTGTCCGTAAAACTCCTAGATCAAAATAGAGAGGAGAGATAACGGACCATAAAGTCCTGATTAAAGGTTCGTTTTATGTCATGAAAATTCTAAAGAAAGACGATGTTATAAGAATGGTTATAAGAACATTAATCGTTCGAAAGACTTTTGCTTGCCGCTCTTCAGGAATTTCTTTTTGTATGCATAAAGAGTTCGTCATTGAATTAATGATGAATAAATAGAAGGTGGCAAATAAAAGGAATGGTAAATACATTCAGTAACCCCCAATTTTAAAATTTATCCTGAATTCTCAGTTAATAGAATATTGGATAGTAAAAGAGCTTTATTGCCTGCTATTCTTTTTTGTATTGTCTTACAAAGTTGATCTCTTGGCCCTGGAAAAAAATAAATCAACTGAATGGTCTAAAGATGTCTAAGCAAGCTCCTGCTGTTAATAATAATAGATAGACTAAGGTAGTCATTTCTTATCATTGAGAGTAGCTCACAACGGAACAAGCTTTACTTAACCATGTGATGACTAAGTTTTTCTTTAGTAAAAAAGGGAACGAGACTAATTAAGCAAGACGGAGAGTGCCGATAATATCTCTATTGTAACAAAGATATCCCTTTACGGGAATCAAGAAATCTCACTTTCCAATTAAAGAGGGATCTGACTTAGGGAGGTTATGATGAGGACATCACTAAATAAATGGCGAAACGCTTTTTTTATATTAACTGCTACAGTTGTTTTAGTCATAATGTCAGCAGTTGGTTGGCTTTATTTCGGGCTACCTAATACATCATCGAATGACTTTGTTCCTCCACATATTACGGATAAAGAAGGAGCCTCATTCTCCGTAGAGACGTCAACAGAAGACTTAAACTTCTGGTTGCAAAATAAGTTGAATAACGAAGAAGGGACGGAGTTTTACAGCATCTATATTGATGATGCTGTATATTTTGAAGCAACAGTAGATGCTTTTGGCATCACCTTACCTATTTATATGATTTTATCACCTCATGTGACTGATGAAGGTAATATTGAACTATTAGAAGAGTCCTTCAGCGTCGGAAACATTAGCCTCCCTTCAACGAGAGTGTTCGAACTGATTGAATCACGGACAGATTTACCGGAATGGATCAGTGTTATTCCAAATGAACAAAAATTATATGTGAATGTAAGGGAAGGGATGTCGGAAAACGTGGAAATAAAGGTAACATCGTTTGATTTGTCATTAGATGACATTGCATTTGATATTCGCTTTATACAGTAGTGATATATAAATACCTCTGCAAACTTTTGAGGTAAAACTCTGCAGAGGTCACATTTATCAAAGATAACCGTCCGTATACCTCCCGGCTCAAAATAGAGAGGAGAGGTAAAATTTATTTAGGTGGAAGCTAACGGACGCTAATGTTGATTGAAGGTTCGTTTTATAAATATTTCATTTTAGCTATTTAAATCCATCTTTATACAGGAGAATTATCTTTCATGGCTGGTGATAAAACGTAAAAACCATCCCGAGTTTCTTCAATAAGACATTGTCTTGGCGCCCGTCTAATTTGTCTAAAGTTTAAGTAATCATACACGCAAATCCCCATATTAAATGCAGACATCATGGCAATATAATGTACGAGATGCGGAAATATGATGGCGCCTATGATAGATAAAATCGTTAGAGTAAACGCTGGTGCGGCAGTTGACAGCAAACTTACATATTTAGATAAAGGTTGCTTTGTAGAATAATAAAAATAAGGCCACTGTCTTTTTCTTACACCTAAAGTGGCTTTTTTGCCTGTAAGCCAAATAGGAAAGCAATGTAAAAGCAAATGAATAGGCATTATAACTATAAGGCTGAAAAAAAGAAATAGGATGCCATGATCTACAAGTGGGACATTTTGAAAGAACGTTCTAAATACCATAAAAAAGATCAAAAAATAGCCCATCATAATAATGGCGGATAGAAACGAAAGCCTTAGCTTGCCAAATTGGTTCTCTACTGAGATTGTTTTTAAACAGTTCATCTTAATTTTGCACCTCCAACCACGATAACACCTTAACTGATAAACACTTTAAGCTGTGAACAAATAAATTAAATACTATAGTAATTTACGATGAAAATAGAAAGAAATCAATACTTTTTTAAAAAAAATTATTTTTAAGAAGTGTCACAGTGAAGAAATGCCTTTAACATCGCTAATTAACCTTTTTTCTTAAATGAATTTTCTCCATATTTTGATTCAATAAAATGGGTGTTGCGCTTACGTAAAGGCCATAAAAAATAAGCTAAGACGTTTTTGGTCTTAGCTTATTTTTTATGGTTTAAGCAACCTTTTGCTATATTATGATGACGCTTCTTTATTTTTCTGTAAAGGGATAAGTTTACCTTCTTCCTCAATGAAATCATCATCAATCTTACTGAGAGACTTCTCGAAAGTAGATATAAAATCAGGACCATAAATATGTTTCACTATGCTTATGAGCTCAGAGAATTCTGGGAATTTTCCGTATAAATCTTTGATAGGGAGCGAGCCACTATAAACACCATGCGTGTTTGGGTTGTATGTTTCAAATGTTTCAATAAGTAAACTTTCGCCTTCGGCCGTAAGATAAATATAAGTATTGCGTTTATCAGTCTGCCGTTTAGAAAAAGTCAACAGTCCTCGCTCTTCAAGCTTCTTAGAGAAATTGAAAGCAGTTGATACATGCATGACGCCGAATTTGGCAATGTCTGAAATAGAGGCACCTTCCAATTGATATGCTATCCAGAGTATATGGTGCTCATTAATGTTTAAGTTGTATGGTTTAATCCACGTTTGCCAATCCTTTTCAATTGATTTCCAAAGAGCTTTACTAAGTTGGGCTACTTTATGACTGAACATTATCGACTGTTTCATTGATTGCACAGGGTGCTGTTCCATGGTCTCCCTCCATTTCTATAGAATGTCATTAACTATATTCAAATAAATCATTATTTTACTAGGAAAATGATATTCATATCATAACACATAAAATGTTTATTTCTCAATATCATTTCTGTATTTTCAGAAAATTGAACGATAATGCACTAATACTTGAAAAAGTAGGGATATGACAAGCAACAAGAAAATGAAGAACCTATTCAAAACGTGTCATAGATAATGGGACGTTTTTTATATAACGCTAGCTTTGCAAAGTTTCGTGGATGTTTTCAATTATATTAGTAAAGGACAGTATATGAATAAGTTGATTTAAAGCAATAAAGTGAAAAGCGCTTTTTTTACCCGTTTTGTTCCATGAAATGTTCCATAAACTCTTTAAGAACAATAACGTGTTCAACGGGTACAGCATTATAATTAGATACGCGACATCCACCGACAGAGCGATGGCCATTTAAGCCAATGAACCCTTTTTCTTTAGCTTCCGTCAGAAACTTTTTTTCTAATTCTTCATTTGGTAAGCGGAATGTAATATTCATCAATGACCGAGAGGACGGTTCAGCATGCCCTGTATAAAAGCGGTTAGAGTTATCAATAACATCGTAAATCATTTGAGCTTTCTTTTCAGCTTGTCGTGCCATTTCTTCAATGCCACCTTGTTGCGTAATCCACTCAGTCACTAATCCTGTTATATAAATAGCACCTGTTGGCGGTGTGTTATACAATGATTGTTTGTCTGCATGCTGTTTGTAAGACAGAGAAGGGGGCAATGTATTATTAGCAGATTCAAGTAATGTTTTTCTCATAATGACTAATGTTACTCCCGACATGCCAGCGTTTTTTTGAGCACCAGCATAAACCATATCTATGTTCTCCCATGGTATTGTTCGGCTGAGAATATCACTAGACATATCAATGATAACAGGAACCTTGCCCCGATCAGGGAACTGAGACCATTGGGTACCGTATATCGTGTTATTTGATGTTAAATGGACATAAGCCGTATCATTAGGCAAATTTGTAAGGTCTGTTTGAGGGATATGGCGATACTGATTATCTTTCGAGCTAGCAATGATCGTTGTTTCTCCTATAGCTGATGCTTCTTTTAAAGCTTTTTCAGACCATGACCCCGTTAAAACGTAGCCAGCTTTTTTTTGTTCAGGGAGGAAATTTAAAGCTATCATAGCAAATTGTAGACTAGCTCCACCTTGTAAAAACAAAATGTCAAATTCATCAGGAATTTGTAAAATATCTTTTAATTGATCCATTGCTCGGAAGTGGATACCTTCGTATAATGGACTGCGGTGACTCATCTCCATAACGGCCATGCCTGATTGTTCGTAGTTGAACATGTTAGCTTTCGCTTTAGTTAGAACCTCCGCAGGTATTGGACTTGGGCCAGGATTAAAATTATAAACGTTTGACATTTTTAAAAACCTCCTGTTTTATATACTGTATTTTCAGAATTTAAGTCCTCCATAACTTCTTCAACGTCATTAAAGACTGAAGAAAGCCACTATGAACTGAAAAAGAGGGGCTAAAACTAAAACAAAGGAGTTAGCCCATCTTTTGAAACTTCACAGTAAACGTCACTAATAAAGTTTTTCTTGGACTTTTTCAGCGATGTTTATTAAATCCTCATTGGAATATTGGCTGCTATGATCATGCCACACAGCTCCAAACCCATCACCTTTACCATAACGAGGTAATAGATGAACGTGGAAGTGAAACACAGATTGCCCGGCCAACTCTCCATTGTTATTTAGCAAGTTAATTCCTTCTGGCAAAAAGGCGTTCTTAATTGCCCTAGCCACTTTAGGGACCGCTTTAAATACATGCTCTGCGGAAGCACTAGATAATTCGTAGATATTTTCTTCGTGTGTTTTCGGGATGACGAGAGTATGACCTTTCGTGACTTGACTGATGTCAAGAAAGGCCAGAACATGATCATCTTCGTAAACTTTTTTTGAGGGAATGTCACCTGAAACAATTTTACAAAAAATGCAATCTTCTTTTTTGTGCATGTTTACCACCTCTCATTTTATAATAAATTTTGGCGTAACTATGTAGGCATTATGTCTTAATGCTTGTTAATATCGTATCATAATTGATTGTTCATTGCTTTTCAAGTTTACATGTTTCCGATATAGTAAAGATTGGGAATAATATGAACGTAATAAGGAGGAGGAAATAGATGAGTGAATTATTAGCAGTTAATAATGTCACTGGGGGTTATCATAAAAATAAACCTGTGTTGCACGATATTACGTTTACTGTTGAACCGAATGAAATGGTAGGCTTGATCGGTTTAAATGGCGCAGGTAAAAGTACAACAATTAAGCATATTTTAGGATTGATGGAGCCGCATAAAGGTGAGGTGAGATTAGCTGGCAAGACATTAGCAGAAAATAAAACGACTTATCGACAAAAACTTGCGTATATTCCAGAAACGCCACTTTTATATGAAGAAATGACGTTATGGGAACATTTAGAGCTGACTGCAATGGCTTATGGATTAACAGAAAAGCAATTTAAGGAACGGGCAGATAAGTTGTTAAAGGAATTTAGAATGACAAAGATGATAAATTGGTTTCCTAGCCATTTTTCGAAAGGGATGCGACAAAAGGTCATGATTATGAGTGCTTTTCTTATTAGACCTTCTATGTATATAGCAGACGAGCCGTTTGTGGGATTGGACCCTATTGGCATTAAATCTTTTTTGGATAGAATGCTTGAATTGCGAGAGGAAGGCTGCGGAATTCTTATGTCCACGCATATTTTAGCCACTGCTGAAAAATATTGTGACCGTTTTTTGTTCCTTCATCAAGGTCAACTGATTATGCAAGGCACGTTAAAGGAACTGCAAATGCAGGCAAACATGCCGAATGCTGCTCTCGATGACATTTATGTTGAAATGACAAAGGAAGATCAACCATGAATGAGGTCATAAAACTGTGGTCTAAACGTCGCAGCGATTATTGGACGATGGCTGTCAAATATTTAAAATTAATAGGGAATAGCGGTTTTTTGTTTACACTTTATTTATTATTTGTGTTTGGAAGTTATTATTATGGCCAGTTTTTACAATGGCTTCCAGATACGTTTCCCGCTATAGTGTTTTTTACTCTCATTTTCACATGGCTCATGACAAGAGGGAGAACGAGGACGTTTGTTAAACAAGGCGATTTAATATTTCTAACACCATTAGAGGGTCGGTTAGGTTCGTATATTCGCGCCTCTATTCGATATAGTTGGCTGATGGAAACATTTTGGGTCTCTCTAACGCTTCTCGTTCTCGCACCGCTATTTTTTGATAGGGTGGCACCACATGGCAGTTCATTACTTTTCATTTTAGCTTGTATGAGTTTATTAAAGCTTTGGAATTTGTCTGCTGGCTTTGAAGAGCAACGAATTTTGGATAGCATGCACTATTCATTTCATACGTGGATGAGAGCGGGATTGAATGCTGTAGCTGTTTATGCCTTGTTTTCTCAACAGTCTTATTTAATTATAGGTAGTATAACTTTTGCTCTCACTGTCTTTTATTTCGGCTACTTTCAACAGCTTGCAAAAAACTATAGTTTAAAATGGGAGCGACTTGTTGACATTGAAAATCAAACAGTGATGACTTTTTATAGAGTGGCCAATAGTTTCACTGATGTTCCGAGCTTAAAATCCAAAGTACGTTCTCGCCGCTGGCTATCTCCACTTTATAAATTAGTGCCATATAGTAAGACACGTGTCTATCATTATATGTTTGCCAGATCATTTTTTAGAGCGAATGATTACTTCGGTATTTTCATTCGGTTAACTTTCCTTGGCGTGCTGTTTTTAACGATCGTAGAGCTTGACTGGGGACGATGGCTTATTAGTGTATTATTTGCCTATATGACAGCTCTTCAGCTAGAAACGCTTAAAAATCATTATGACACAAGCCAAATGGTTGATTTATATCCTGTGGGTGATGACGTTAAATTAGCAGGACATAAATTCTGGCTGTTAACAGCGGGGGTCTGTCAATCACTTATATTTTTTATTGCTACAGTCTTTAGTTACGGTCTGGCAGCAGGAAGTGTCGTTTTAGTGTTAGCGGTCATCACGTACAGCTATCACATTTATGTTCGTTTAGGGAAAAAATATGCATCGTCTTTATTAGCATAACGTAGTGTATAGGGAAAGGAGGAGGACTGATGATGTCTTATAAGGAGAAGGTCGAGCGTGAATTAAAACGCTGGGAACATAAAATTAACCGTCCTCCCTCGTTACCGGCAGGTCTTAGTAAGCGGTGGCAAAATAAAATTAATAACAAGATCCCTGAAAAAATTCATAATATTGTAACAGAGAGTGTTAAACATATGGTTCAGGCGACTTTGGTAGGAAGTGATTATTTATCGGAATTAGATCGTGTCACAGAAGCGACATTAGAAGAACGGGACAGACAATTTGATGAACGAGTGGCTATGTATAAACGTACAGCAGCGGTAGAAGGTGCCGGTACGGGGTTCGGTGGCATTATGCTCGGTTTAGCAGATTTTCCTCTATTGCTTACTATTAAAATGAAATGCTTATTTGACGCAGGGAAAATTTATGGTTTTAATACTGACGAACCAAAGGAAAGGTTATTCTTACTTCATATCTTCCAACTTGCTTTTTCAAAAGAAGTTGTTAAAAAAAATAGTTTAGAAAAAGTGAAATCATGGGATGAATTAGAAGGTGTGTGGAGAGAGGAGAACGGGAAGTCTCATGAGATAGATTGGCGTACTTTCCAATTGGAATATCGTGACTTTATTGATTTGCCAAAAACATTACAGCTTGTCCCAGGATTCGGGGCTTTAGTTGGTGCCACTGCCAATTATCACTATTTAGAAATATTGGCACATCACACTAAAAATAGTTTTCGATACCGTTTGTTAACCCACGAATAATATTTAGAGTGACTGTCTTCAATTTCGCTGATATGAGTGGAATTGAAGACAGTTTTTTTATTGTGAAAAAATCGGAATTTAAGAAGATACAGCCTAGAGATAAGAAGAACTATGCTTTCACGTGACGTTTTATTTTGATCACGTTTCATCACAGGTAACGTCCGTAAAGCTCCCTTCTCAAAATAGAGAGGAGATGTAAATGTATTTAAGCGTGAGTTAACGGTCGCTAATGTCCTGATTGAAGGTTCGTTTTATGAAAAAGGGTTTATTGAGTGGCTATTTCAGCTTTTTCTTTAAATTTAAGTTCTGTATATACGACTAGCCTCTCTTCGTGTGTTTTTCTTTTTCTGTCAAACAAGCCATGACAAGTAATTAAATTTAATTTTGGCGTACTTGCGTAACCGAAGATCGTATCGATTGGTGCGTAATGATTTGGGTAAATTTCAATTTTGGCTACTTCAAATGTAAGGGTCAAACCGTGTGCATCTTTAATCAAAATTTCATCGCCGTGCACGAGATTTTTTAAGCTGAAAAAAATCGCTGGGCCTGTAAAATCATCGACATGGCCCGCAATGACAGCATTCCCCTCGTCTCCCGGTATAGGGCTGTTCGTCATCCAGCCTGCTACATCCCCTTTTTCAGGAACTTGCATAGAACCATCTTTATTCATATGGCAAGGAACGATCTCTGCTGCAATTCCCAATTTAGGAATTTGAATCATCACGGGTATCATGCCATGCTCGCTAACAGGTTGATGGGCACTTTCTACGGTAGGGGCGAAAGAAAGTGTTGCCATTCCTGATATTATAATTAATAAGATAACGACTACCGATCTGAATGGTTGTTCCATGGTTGCATTTGGAAAAGCAAGAAAATAACTGTTAATGTAATTAAAATACTAAGTATGCCCCCGATTGTAATGACATTACTTTTATATTCTGATGCCCCTCCTAAGCCTGTGACAGGTAATTGTGAAGGGAGACGACTAAGAGAAGGGTCTACTAAGGTTATTACGTCTAATTCCGGTGTACCGTTAGTAAGTCCAACTAATAACATGGTATATTGCATATCACTATCAAGTTCAATTGTTGGAAGAGATAATATCACACTGTTCGGTTCTGAAGATAAAAAGTTTAGATTAGTCGCTCCAGAAACAAGATCCGCATAATGAGATACAGTCATAAATGACAAATCAGTAAATAGGGAGACGTCGTTAGCGGTGAATGAAACAGTTGGCGCGTCAGGAGATAAATTAGCCGCTCGAACGATTGTTTTGCCATCTGTCGTCATCATTGTATCTTCCATTATCATGACATCTAAACTCTCTACCATATGGCTGATAGCTGCCGTATAAGCACTATCTTCGTCAATCGTGACGTTCATGTTTAAAAGTGGTGTCTCATAGTCACCGCTAGGGTAAATCGTTAATGTATATTCATTTGGTGGAATAACGATATAATCAGATGCTTGTGTATAATCAAGTGCTTCAACGACCACCTCGTCATTTATAGCCACATCAATTTGTGGTGTATCAGGGGAAGTATGAACAAGTCTTATCTTGCCATCATTCGTATCTGCTAAGACAAAACGAGAAACAGTGAAAAAAATAAATAGCAGAGTCACCACCCTTGCCAAAATTTTTCGTTTCTTCAACGGAGTCATCTCCTTAAATTTTTGTATAGTGACATTTGCTAGTATGACCCATTTTATGATTTATATGTATAACGTGGAGATGACAGAAAATTATCCTGAAATTATCTGTGCACTATCTGCTGATTTGCTAGAAGGATTGGTTGAGGTAGTTAGTCAATGCCTAGCTGTCTGGCGTGAACAAAAATTAAAATTTAGGAGCTCTATGGAGGCAACTTTATTAAGCTAGTGAACTTGAGAGGTGAGGGTATTGAGGGAGGCTCATGTTGATGGGGATTATCAGGGGACAAGCCTTCTTATTAAAAAAGTCATTTATCATAGATAACAGCACGTAAAACCTCCTGTTCAAACTAGAGAGGAAAGCAAAATCTATTTAGGCGGGAGGTAATGGACGCTAATGGCCTGGTTGAGGGGGCGTTTTATGAAAGTAAAGCTGAAGATCGCCTGAAGAAACTAGGTCTTATGAGAAAACGACCAATGTGTCTGTAGCGTGCTTTGACAGACACATTGGATTAACTAGCAACAAGACGTGTGAATTTAAGCCTCGTTTTCAAAAGTGTTTAACACGAGGTTACCAAGCACAGTGGCGCCATGTAACATCGCTCGTTCATCAATGTCAAAGCGAGGATGATGATGAGGGTAGGTCGTTTCCCAATCAGGGTGTTGGGCACCAGTGAAGAAAAAGGCTCCTTTTTTATGTTTTAAATAATAACTGAAATCTTCTCCACCCATTTGAGGTGTAGCATGGATAACCTGTTCAATATTTTTTGATTGAGAGGCTACCCGTTGAAGAAATTGGGCTTTATCTGAATGATTTATAACAGCGGGATACCCTTTGTAGTAATGGAAGTCTGCTTTTGCACCGAAACTGTCAGCTACCCCATGAACCACCTCTGCTATATTTTCTTTCACTTGAGCTTGTATTTTTTCATCAAACGTACGTACTGTGCCTTCCAATCTCGCCGAATCTGCAATAACATTAAAGGCATTCTTTGCCTCAAAAGCACCGATACTAATAACGGCCGATTCCATAGGATCCACACGCCGGCTTACAATATGTTGTAAAGACTGGACAATTTGGGAACCGATCAAAATAGCGTCCTTCGTCATGTGAGGCTGTGCCCCATGTCCGCCTTTTCCGTGGACGATGATTTCGAATCGATCAGCTGCAGCCATAAGGGGTCCTTCGTTATATTCAATCGTACCAATCGGGGTAGTGGCCCATAAGTGCGTTCCAAAAATAACATCCACATTTTCTAAACAACCGTCATCAATCATGGGCTTTGCGCCGCCTGGAGCCAGTTCTTCTGCATGCTGATGAATAAATACGACAGTCCCTTTCAAACTCTTCTTCATAGAATTAAGTGCTTTAGCTAACACAAGCAATAAAGAGGTATGGGCGTCATGACCGCATGCATGCATGACGTTTGGGACAGTTGACTTATAAGGGACATCCTTTAAGTCTTGAATAGGTAAAGCGTCGAAATCAGCCCGTAATGCTACTGTAGGCCCTTCACCTGCTTCTCCTTTAAGAGTTGCTAGAACACCACGACCACCAACCCCTTCTCGTACCTCATGCCCGAGCTGACGGTGGTACTTAGCAATGTATTGAGGGGTTTTTACTTCTTGAAAAGACAGCTCTGGGTGTTGGTGTAAGTAGCGGCGAATATCAACCATTTCATCATAACAGCTAGCCAGTTTTTCATATAATTCATTCATCATATAAATCTCTCCTTAGTTAGTTTACAACATGTATATAGTGATTAAAGGTGCCTCATTAATAAGACACTTTTATTACAGATAACCGTCCGTAAAATGCTAGCTTTAAAATAGAGCAGAGATAAATCCATTTTAGGTGGCAGATAACGGACGTTAAAGTCCTAATTCACTAAACGATCAATCAATGGGAGAAGTACGGAAGTGCCTACTGATTGGTTCGTTTTATAACGAAAATGTTAGGAAACGCCTCTTGTATGCTGTTATTTTTTAATGTGAAAAGCTAACTTATAAAGGAGCCATTTATCATCATATAGAAAAAGGAATATACTGTGATAAGTATGCCGCTATCCGTGAGAAAAGGCCGGAAAATAGCATAATCCCTAGTAAAATCATGATGACACCACTCGTTTTTTGAATGAAAGGTAAGTAACGATTAATGTTGCGAATTTTGTTAATTGACTTTGAGTAAATAAGGGCGACTAGTAAAAATGGGAGGCCGATACCGATTGAATAAAACAATAATAATAGCATGCCTCCTAATGTATGAGTACTTTGTGATGCGAGTGCGATAATAGAACCTAAAACGAGTCCAATACATGGGGACCAGCCTGCTGCGAATACCAATCCGAAGAGGATGGATCGTCCAAAGCTTGCAGACTTAGAAGGTTTCATTAATTTTTTCTCACTCATAAGAAAGTTGAAGCTAAATACACCTGTGAGTTGTAATCCGAATAAGACAATGATAATCCCGCCTAGTTGCTGCAACAATACTTGATTTTGCAAAAATAACTGACCAAAAAGTGAAGAGGTGGCACCGAGAACGAGAAAAATAGACGTGAAGCCGATGATAAATCCAATGCTTCTTGAAAGAATAAGCTTACGATCTGCCACTATTTCATGCTGATTGATACTCCCACCAGTTAATTGGGCAATGTAAGCTGGCACTAGCGGAAACACGCAAGGAGATAGAAATGAAACGACCCCTGCAAACAGAGCAATCCATATAGAAAGAAATGTGACTTCATTTATAATAAAAATACTTAACACGCTCATGTAATCCCCCCACAAAAACAATTTTCTCTCTTAACTATACATGATAACCTCCCTACTTAGAACCTGTCTAATCTAGTAAACTTTCTTTAGGAAGAAACTTTTTTCGCTATTTATCGTATTATAATAAAGAAGTTTCGCCAAATTTTTAATGTAACATAATGTTAGCGGCGAAGTGGGAGGGGATAGTATGGCCATACGGCGTATTCTATTAGGGATGCTGTTTTTAATAGCTATCTTACTAATTGGTAGTTTAAGTTATGTAGGCATTATCATTTTTGGAAATTATACAATAGATGAAACGAACCTCGTCCTCAATGAGGCGACAACTATTTATGATCGGGATGGGAATGAGCTCACAAAAATATTTGTTGAGAATAGGGAAATAGTCGATCTAGACATGATCCCAGATCACGTACAAGAGGCCTTTCTTGCGATTGAAGACCATCGTTTTTATGATCATACAGGAATCGATTTTAAAGCAATTGGTCGAGCAGTTTATCGTGACGTAATAACACAATCGAAAGCAGAAGGAGGGAGTACGATCACTCAGCAGTTAGCGAAACACGCGTTTCTTTCACCTGAAAAATCGTGGCTGCGAAAGACGAATGAAGTTCTCATTGCCATTAATTTAGAGAGACGATACAGTAAAGATGATATTTTGGAAATGTATTTAAATAGTATTTACTTTGGCCACGGTGCTTATGGTGTGGAGGCAGCGGCTCACGTGTATTTCGGAAAAAGCATTGCTGATGTGTCTGTTGATGAAGGGGCTCTCCTTGCTGCTCTGCCTAAAGCACCTAATCATTACTCGCCTTTTATTGATCAAGAACGTAGTAAAAAAAGACGAGATCTTGTATTAAGTACAATGGTACGTCGCGATTTTTTAACAGCAGAAGAGGCAGTGAGGTGGCAAGGTAGGGCATTACCTACTGAGCAAATAAATATTGTCGGTAACCCAGCTTATGATCCATACATGGACCTTGTTTTAAAAGAGGCAAAGAACGTCTATAACATGACGGAAGAAGAAGTGCTAAAAGGTGGCTATGACATCGTTGTGGCAATGGATAATGAAATTCAGCAAATAACATATGATGTTTTTCAACAGAGTGATACTTTTCCAGCCTCCACTGGTGATCTGCCTGTACAAGGAAGTGTCGTGCTATTGGATAATGAGACAGGAGGCGTAATAGCCGTACAGGGAGGGAGAGATTATGAACGAAAAGGATTTCACCGTGCTGAAGCCCGACGTTCCCCAGGTTCTCTGCTTAAGCCGATAGCTGTCTATGCCCCAGCTATGGAGGAAGGTCTCTTTCACCCTTATTCATTATTGACAAATAAAAAAATGACATTTGATGATTATACGCCGAGAAACTATAACAATGAGTATACGGATGAAATGACGATGTATGATGCCATTAAAGACTCTGCGAATGTACCCGCGGTATGGGCACTTGATCAACTTAGCATACAAACGGCTAAAAGCTATTTGGCTAGGCAAGAGGTGGAGATAGAAGATGATGGCCTTAGTATTGCTTTAGGCGGGCTACAGGACGGATTAACGCCATTGGAAGTTGCTGGTACCTATCGAACTTTAGCAAATCAAGGCATGTATTCAGAACCTTACTTTATTGAAAAGATAACAGATCGCAATGGTCATGATGTTCTGAGGCATGAGATTGAGGAGGTCCAAGTTTATTCACCCCAAACGGCCTGGAATATGACAAAAATGCTTTTAGCAGTGACCGAAAAGGGGACAGGCAGTGTAGGTGATTATCAAGGAGATTTAGCAGGTAAAACGGGAACCACAGCTTTTGAACAAGTGAGCGGAGCAGAGAGAGATTTATGGTTCGCTGGCTATACGCCAGAGATATCTGGGGTGATATGGATGGGATATGATCAGCCTGATGACTCTCATTATCTTAATTCCTCCAGTGCTGTTCCAACTATAGCTTTTAAAACGATAATGAATGAGATTGCGGAGGATAGGTCTACCAAGCAATTGACATTCTCTTTGCCAGAAAAGGTAGATGACTTAGCAGATCCTATTCGATTTGTAGACATTTCAGATCTTAAGGCGAAGGTCTCTCCAGGATTGATGGGTAGTCGAGTGCAGTTGGAATGGTCAGGAAGTGAAGACGAGAGGTTGCACTACCGTATTTATGAAAAAAATGAAGGGCAAACACAATTTATTGATGAAATAGTGGGGGAAAACAGCTATACTGTGCAGGGTGCTTCGATGTTTTCGCCAAATAATTATATCGTTGTCCCCTATAATCCATTAACCGATAGAGAGGGGCCTTCATCAAACATTGCCGAAGGAAAGTTTAGTATATTTTCTTACAATTAACACATCATTTACAACATCGGCTTCTGAATGGCTGATGTTGTTTTTGCATATGAGCGCTTTTTAAAATATGATAAATGTATGAACAAAGAGAGCGTAACACTATCCTCTTATGTATCATGTAGTGTACAATTTAGTGAGATTGTTTTTTAACAAACATTCTAAATAATATGTTTAAACAAGTATTTTAACTAATGATTCGGGGTGTAAATAGTGACTGAGAGTTTTAATGACACGTTTTTAAAAGCTTGCCGTAAACAGCAAGTGGATCACGTTCCTGTATGGTATATGCGACAAGCGGGGAGATCGCAGCCAGAATATCGTGAAATAAAGGAAAAATATAGTCTCGAAGACATTACACACAGGCCAGAACTTTGTGCATGGGTAACAAAATTACCTGTAGATCAATACAGTAACGATGCAGCAATCTTGTATAAGGATATTATGACACCATTACCAGGGATCGGTGTAGATGTGAAGATCAAAAAAGGGATCGGTCCCGTTATTTCTAATCCTATACGAACATTACCTGATGTGGAGAGGCTTGGCGTATTAGAGCCAGAAAAAGATGTGGATTTTGTTCTAGAGACGATAAAGCTTCTTCGTACACAGCTAAATGTTCCACTCATTGGTTTTAGCGGCGCACCGTTTACACTTGCGAGCTACATGATTGAAGGTGGTCCTTCGAAGAATTATAATAAAACGAAAGCGATGATGTATTCTCAACCAGAGGCATGGCAGAAATTAATGGACAAGCTCGGCAGTATGGTTGTCACATATGTAAAAGCGCAGATTAAGGCAGGTGCTCAGGCCATTCAAATATTTGACTCATGGGTTGGTGCTTTGAATCAACAAGATTATCGACTATTTGTTAAGCCTATCATGACGCGAATATTTTCTGAACTTAAGACTGAGGGAGTACCTCTTATTATCTTTGGGGTCGGGGCCCGACATTTAACATTGGATTGGCATGACCTCTCATTAGATGTTGTGGGACTTGATTGGCGATATCCGATTCATGAAGCGAGACAAGATGGGATTACCAAAGCTGTTCAAGGGAATCTTGATCCTTCTTTATTACTTGCTCCTTGGTCAGTAATCGAAGAAAGGGCTAAAGCCATCCTTGATGCAGGACTAAAACAACCAGGCTTTATTTTCAATTTAGGGCACGGTGTCTTTCCAGAAGTATCTCCAGAAACATTGAAAAAACTAACTAAATTTGTACATGAGTATTCAAGAGAGCAACTTGCTATAACAAATTAAGTGAAGGATGATCAACATGACTAAGACGTTAGGGCTGTTAGTAATGGCTTACGGTACGCCTCGAAAAATGGAGGAAATTGAACCGTACTATACCCATATTAGAGGTGGGAGAAAGCCGTCACAGGAACAGCTGGATGATTTAACAGACAGGTATCAAGCCATCGGAGGGATTTCTCCTTTGGCTGACATTACAAATGATCAGACGCAGAAACTTGAAGAAGAGCTTAATCGCCGGTATAAAGACAAAGAGGTGCAATTTAAAGCGTATCAAGGATTAAAGCACATTGACCCATTTGTTGAGGAAGCCGTTCATAATATGAATAAAGATGGAATTGAAGAAGCGGTTAGTATCGTTCTTGCCCCGCATTACTCTTCCTACAGCGTAAAATCATATAACGGACGTGCGAAAGAAGAAGCCAAATCAATCGGTGGTCCAACAATTACAAGTGTGGATAGCTGGTATGATGAGCCTGAATTCATCGACTATTGGGCTGAGCAAATCATTAAAACACGTGCCACTATGACAGATGAAGAAAAAGAGCATCATGTCGTTATTTTTTCTGCCCACAGTTTGCCAGAGAAGATACTTAAAAACGGGGATCCGTATCCAGATCAATTAAAAGAAACAGCTCGTCTTATCGCTAGAAAAGCGGATATTAAAAACTATGAAATTGGATGGCAAAGTGAAGGGAATACACCAGATCCATGGATTGGTCCTGATGTGCAAGATTTAACACGGGATCTCTATGAAAAGCAAGGCTACAAAGCTTTCATGTATTGTCCAGTAGGGTTTATTGCCGACCATTTGGAAGTATTATACGATAATGATTATGAGTGTAAAGTGGTGACTGACGAAGTGGGCGCTGGTTACTATAGGCCCGAGATGCCAAATGCGAAGCCAGAATTCATTCAAGCTTTAGCAACAGTTATTGAGAAAACATTAAAAGGATGATTAACTCATGACTAAACCACGAATTGCAGTAGTTGGAGGGGGAATTACAGGGCTGGCTACTGCCTTCTATTTACAAAAAGAACTTAAAGCAAAAGCAATGGATGCTGAGTTAATTCTTTACGAAGCTAGTGAACGATTAGGCGGTCGTATACAAACAGATTATGAAGAGGGATTTGTGATTGAACAAGGACCAGATTCATTTTTAGCAAGAAAGAGGAGTATGTCACAGTTAGCTGAGGAAGTAGGATTAGCTGATGATCTTGTGAGCAATCGGTCAGGCTCTTTTATACTGAATAAAGATAAACTTTATCCTATGCCTGAAGGAGCTGTTATGGGTATTCCAACTCAATGGATGCCCTTTGTAAAAACCGGCCTCTTTTCGTTGAAAGGAAAATCACGAGCAGCATTCGATCTCATATTGCCTCGAACGATGAGTGATGATGAAGACCAATCTCTCGGCTATTTTTTTCGTCGACGCCTTGGAAATGAAGTTGTGGATCATCTTATTGAACCACTTCTATCAGGCATTTATGCAGGTGATATTGATCGACTCAGCTTGAAAGCTACTTTCCCCCATTTTCAACAAATGGAAGCGAAGTATCGCAGTCTTATCATGGGTATGAAATCGTCGATGGCAAAAAAACAAACGAGTGAGAGTTCTGCGAAACAGTCGAAAAATAAAGGGATGTTTCTTACATTTAAACGTGGTTTACAGTCTTTTGTGGATGCGATTGAAACACATTTAGAGATGTGTAAAGTGGAAAAAAATAAACCCCTTAAAGAAATTGAAAAGGAGGGCGAACAATATCGACTTTCTTTTCAAGACGGGACTAGTGATGTGGTCGATCATCTCGTGCTAACGACACCTCACCAGCATACTTATGAACTTTTTAAACAACATGCATTTATGGAGCCTCTAGGTGCTATACCTGCAACATCAGTTGCAACGGTAGCTCTTGCTTATCCGAAAGACGCAGTGAAAAAAGATATTGAAGGAACAGGATTTGTAGTCTCGAAAAAGTCAAACTTTACTATTACAGCCTGTACTTGGACGCATAAAAAATGGGTGCATTCAGCCCCAGAAGATTACGCTTTACTTCGTGCTTACGTCGGGAGAGCAGGAGATGATAGTATCGTGAATAAATCAGATGAAGAGATTCTTCAAAAAGTTCGGGAAGACTTAGATCATATTATGGATATTGAGGGCGAACCAACCTTCTATAAAATTAAACGTTGGCAGGAATCAATGCCACAGTATCAAGTCGGTCATGTAGATATGATGACATATGTTTTTTCAAAATTTAAAGAGCATTATCCAAAAATTATCCTTACGGGAGCAAGTTATAACGGTATCGGCTTACCTGACTGTATTAGTCAAGGAAAATCAGCGGCGGAAGACATCATTGCTGGGTTATAGTAGAGTTCGTTCAGGGAGATATTTTTTCTCTGAGCGACTTTTTAGTTAGGTGTGTATGGTAGAAGTTTATATTGTAGTATAGGCAACCAAACAAAAAAGAAACCGTACGTTATTAACGCACGGCTTTCCACAGGGAGAGGAAATATGAGAAAGTGGGGGAGTTTATAATATATAAGTTCCCATCTAATAAAAAGATAAACATCTTTTTTGTATAAAAAATTTCAAAAGTCATTTCAGAGGCTTTCCTAATTCTTCTGTAGACTCTTAATATGTCCAGCTAATGCATACAAAGCCACATAGGAAGCAAAGTGTGAACTAAAATCATTGCCATCTTGCTGAGGATAAACTTCAACATAATCCATACCGATAACACCTAAAGAGGTAATCTCGTGAACAATATTTAAGAGCTCATATGAGGTCAACCCATTGCCATCCACAGGACCTCCAGGATTAAAAGCGTGGTCTAATACATCGCTGCAGATGCTTAAATAAACGACATCTGTATTGGCGGAAGCTATCTGATAAGCTTGGTGCGCAATAGTTCTTATATTTGACGATTGGCGGATATCGTGAATAGTCAATGTAACAGCGCCAACATCATTGGCAAGGCGGCCATTTTCTGGCTTATTCCGAGGACCATGAATGCCAAAATGGACGAGGGAGCTGTTAATAACTCCGTCTGTTTCATAAAGGCGTGCAAAAGGAGCACCACGTCCGTATGGATCACCATTCGAATGTTCATTATTATCATAGTGAGCATCAAGGTGAATGATACCAACCTTTTTACCTGTGCTTTCTATGAGACTGTTGACAATTGGAAACGTGATACCGTGGTCGCCACCAAAAGCGATGGGAAACGTCTCCTTTTCCCAAATCTTATATGAAAATTGACGTATTTTTTCCATCGTATCTTCAGGATCAGCAGGTGTGACTGCCACATCACCCATATCACCGATTTTGAGGTGTTCGAAAACATCTATATGATCTAATTCTGGTAAGTAGCCGCTGTATCTAGCAGAGCTTAACCGAATGACTTTTGGCCCGAGCTCACAGCCTGTATAATCCCCCCATGTAACGGCTCCTTCCCAAGGGACACCATAAACAGTCACGTCCATTTCTGCTGCTTTTTCTGGATACTTAACAAGATTTATCGCTTTTAAAAAACAGGGAGTATTGCCATAAATAATAGAGTCTTCCATGTAATCATCCTCCTAATTTTAAATCATAATTATAAATTCCTTTTTTTAACCTTTCATAAACCAGCTGAAAGCATAATAATTTAGGCCACTATTATTTTTTCCTTTATTTTGTCAAGAATTGTATCGTATTTAATAGAACGAACTAACTTTTTAAAGATCTGAGAAGGTTGAAGTCGATTTTTATCCAATAATAGAAAGAGCTGTCTAAAAATCATTGCCCGTATAAGTGATTAAGTAACTTATACTTAATAAGGAAGATGGAACGGGAGGAGCTGCTCAATAACGATGGATAAGCTTGAAAACCATGTGGCTAAGCTGCTTAGTGATGATAAAGAAAACATCATTAAAGAATTAAGTCGCCTTTTCAATGATATAGTAGAATCGGAGGAGGATGAGCAATGCTTAAATAAGCAATTATCTTATTTATATGATTCTTATTTAAATACAATCCAATCCGCAGAACAATCCCAAAAAACGCTTATTTACGAATATAAAATACTACAGAGTATTAATAATGTGGGTGTGATGTTATCTAAAGTGGAGAAACTACGGACTGTGCTTGTTAAAAAAATAAATAGCTTCCCAGTGACAAAAGTGGATAAGCTTGCAGCTATAGCGATTTTAAATGAGTTACTACTTCATTTACAAAAAGAAATCGCGACGAGTTCTGACAATAAAAAACACCAAGAGTTAATGTCAAAAAGACTCCAACTATCGCAAATGAAGCAGGATAGACTAGATATTTTATCAAAGTTATCCACAAGCTTTGCTCATGAAATCCGTAATCCGCTCACCTCTATAAAAGGGTTTGTCCAACTTTTAGAACAGAGACTAGAGACTATAGGTGAAGAAAGTAAATATTTCCATTACATATATAGAGAAATGGAAGAAGTCGAGCAGCAAGTTGATCAAATTTTACTGCTTTCTACAAAAAAAAACCATCAAGATTTATCGTTTAAAACGTTCTGTTTGAATCAGCTCCTTTTTAATAGTGTAGAATCATTTCAGCCTATCATTACCGAGAGTCATATTTCTTTAGAATTAGAATTGGGAGACAGGACCTATATCTATGGGATAAAAAATCAAATAAAGCTCGTTTTAAATAAACTTTTACAAAATGCATTGGACGCCCTTTTACTAAAAGACAAAGATAGAAAATTAATCATTCGATTGACGAATGAGGTTAATTGGTTAAAAATTGAATTTTTTAATAATGGACCTCCTGTTTCTCGTATGGTAGAGCAAAGCATGTTTGAACCTTTTGTAGGCACAAAAGAACTAGGCAAGGGCTTAGGTCTCGCTGTGTCTAAGCAATTAATGCGCAAACATGAGGGTGATATTTGCTATATAAGGGAGCAAGAATGGACTGTTTTTAAATTACTATTTCCAAAAGATCATCATTCTCAAAAAAATATTTACTAAAAAAGGAGAAGACCGTATGGCGTTGCCCTCACTTCTATTTCATTAAAAATGTCTACGTTTTGCAGTTCAATTATGGTAAGATAACAATTACGGTTTATTTGAGCGAAACCTTTTGAGTTAGAACTTTCATCCAAAATGACATGTTTATTAAGGAAGCTTTAGGAACAAATAGCGGCACCCATCTGTCGCTTAGGAGTGTTTGTATGGAACAAAAAGACGTTGTAAATGTTTTACGTCACTACCGTCACGATGTACTTAATCATATCCAGCTTATAAATGGTTATATCGCAATGGGGAAAATGGAGAAAGCTCATAGTTTAATTGATGATCTAGTTCGCCAAGCTAAAAATGAAAGTCATGTATCAAATTTAAATATGAATCGATTTGCTGAAGAAATATTGACATTTAATTGGTATCCTCATGCTTTCTTTTTAAGTTTTGAAGTTGTCTCTTCATCAAATGATTGGTCGAAGTGGGAAGAGGTTATTGTCTCATTTTTTAAAGCTATGATGGCATTGTTTGATACTTATGCGGTAACTGGAGAGGATCAACAAGTTTTCGTGATGATAAACGATATCAATGGTAAAGGTTTAGAGATAGACTTTCATGGAACGCTGTCCACGGATGGGAAATGGCACGAAGATATTAGGAAAATAAAGGTGACATATGCACACAATTTAACTCAATTTGAATGGAATGAATCTGAATGCTATGTGAAGTTTAATGTAGAATAAGAAAAAGTTGATGATAAGCCTGAGTGGAGGGAAAAGTAAAATGAGGTGCTAAATCCTTGTATTCTTAGCTCTATTTAGTTTGAAGTTAGCTATTTTTATTTTGCAAAGGCGCACAATGAAAGTATTCATTAAGAGGTGACAAAGATGTTTGTAGATAAGGTGAAAATATATGTTAAAGCAGGCGATGGTGGAAATGGTGTAGTCGCTTATCGACGTGAAAAATATGTACCTAATGGTGGTCCCGCAGGGGGAGATGGCGGTAAAGGTGCCGATGTAGTTTTTGAAGTTGAAGAAGGTTTGAGAACATTAATGGATTTCCGATATAAGCGACATTTTAAAGCTGATAGAGGCGAAAATGGTCGCCCTAAAAATCAACATGGAAAAAGCAGGGATGCATTAGTAGTAAAGGTTCCACCAGGAACAACTGTGTCTGATGAACATACTGGTCAAATCGTAGCAGATTTAACCGAACATGGGCAAAGAGCCATTATTGTCCGAGGTGGACGTGGTGGAAGAGGTAATTCTCGATTTGCTACACCATCTAATCCTGCTCCTGAAATTGCTGAAAATGGCGAACCGGGTCAGGAACAAGATCTCGTTCTTGAATTAAAATTATTGGCTGATGCTGGATTGGTAGGGTTTCCTAGTGTTGGGAAATCCACCTTACTTTCTGTCGTATCAGCTGCTAAACCAAAAATTGCTGATTATCATTTTACCACCTTGGCTCCGAACCTTGGTGTCGTAGAGACGGATGATCAACGAAGTTTTGTACTAGCGGATTTGCCGGGATTAATTGAAGGTGCACATGCTGGAGTTGGATTAGGTCATCAATTCCTAAAACATATCGAACGCACAAGAGTCATCGTCCATGTGATTGATATGAGTGGTACCGAAGGGAGAGATCCTTACGAAGATTATTTGACAATTAATGATGAATTAAAGCAGTATAATTTGCGGCTTACAGAGCGGCCTCAGATAATCGCTGCAAATAAAATGGACTTACCTACTTCAAAGGAGAATTTAGAAGCTTTCACTGAAAAAGTTGGAAATGAAGCTACAATATTTCCGATGTCAGCTGTAACTAAACAAGGCCTTGCTGGCCTCTTGAGAGCAGTGGCAGATATGATTGAAACAACACCCGAATTTCCACTTTATGAAGAAGAAGAAATTGATCAACGTGTCGTTTATAAATATACGAAAAAAGACGATCCTTTCTCAATAGTAAAAGATGATGATGGTGGCTTTACAATAGAGGGACATGAGATAGAGACAGTATTTAAAATGACAGACTTTAACCGGCATGATTCTGTCCAGAGATTCTCTAGAAAAATGCGACATATGGGGATTGATCAGGCTCTTAGAGATTTAGGGGCAGAAGATGGAGATACTGTTCGTATTTTAAATTATGAATTTGAGTTTATTGAATAATCTATAACGTCGTCAACGATCATTTCAGGTCAATGGCGGCGTGTTTTAACGTAACAGATGGACGTATGAAAATTCAGAAAAAGAGCTGTATGAGTATTGTCAACTTATTAAACGAACTTTATAATAATGAAATAGGGTTATTGTCTGGGTGGTGATTAACGTGGAAAAGAAGTCAGAGCAATTTTATCTTGTGCGGGAAGATATGCTCCCTGAGGCAATGTTAAAGACAGTTGAAGCAAAGAAGCTTCTCGAGAATGGTAAGCAAGCTAAGATAAATGAAGTAGTTAAACAAGTGAATTTGAGCAGAAGTGCTTTTTACAAATATAAAGATGGCATTTTTCCTTTTCATACGATGGTTAAGGAAAAGATTATTACATTATCAGTCCATTTAGAGGACCAGTCTGGTGCCCTTTCACAGTTGTTGTCAACAGTAGCTGGATCGGGGGCAAATGTTTTAACGATCAATCAAACAATACCACTTCAAGGACGGGCAACAATTACCTTAACAATTGAAACGGCAGCGATGGATATTGAAATCACAGTGTTATTAAATAAATTAGAAGAAATAGAGCCAGTTGTTAAGGTTGAAGTCATCGGGTCTGGTGCGTAGAATACAGAGAAGTGACATGTGAAGGAGTGACATTAGCGTGGAAAAAGTCGGTTATTTAGGGCCCATGGGGTCGTTTACTGAAGCTGCGGCAGAAAGACTTATACCTCATGGGGAGCGGATTCCGTTTCGGTCTATTCCAGATACGATGGACGCAGTAAAAGAAGGTGTGGTAGATCAAGCTGTTGTCCCATTGGAGAATGCTATTGAGGGATCTGTTAACATTACATTAGATTATTTTATTCATCAACAGCGTCTGACGATGGCAGCTGAAATTGTGGCACCAATAGAACAACATTTGCTCGTGGAGCCTTCAAGGGAATCTACGTGGGAATCAGTAGATATCGTTTACTCCCATCCGCAGGCGATTGCGCAATGTCATCAGTTTATAAGAAAATTTTTGCCTCATGCAGAGATTGCATATGAAAACTCTACAGCTGCGGCAGCGCAGTATATTCATGAGCACCCAGAGGAGAATGCTGCTGCAATTGCTAATATTGTTGCAGCCAGTTCTTATGGCTTAAGCATCGCGCAAAAGAAGATTAACGATTATGATAACAATCGAACACGGTTTATTCTTCTTAAAAATAATAATAGCCTTTATGCTAACGAATTAATATCTTCAAACACTCAATATAAAACAACGCTGATGATCAGTTTGGCTTCCGACTTTTCTGGGGCTTTACATCAAGTACTAGCTGCATTTGCTTGGCGAAAAATTAATTTATCAAAAATTGAATCTCGGCCGACAAAAACGGGTTTGGGTAATTATTACTTTATTATTGATGTGGCTATGCAGCAAGATCAGATTTTAATTCCAGGTGTATGTGAAGAATTAAGAGCACTGGGATGTGAAGTAGAAGTATTAGGAAGCTATCCGTGCTTTACTTTGGAAGAACTTAACGGGTTTGAATCTAAGGTTATGGCAGAAAAATAACGTCAACATACACAGATAAGAAAGGTGCTTATATGCATCTTGATTAAGACTTCGTAAGCTAGGATATAAAAAGTCCTAGCTTTTTAATATGTAACTTGACTGAAAAGGGTGGAACAACTAACACGACTTTTGATATGGGTGAAGTATGTAGACAGTGATTTTTACCCTTTTTTAAATACTTTATGAACTATTCCTAATCCCCTGATTTTCCCTATGGATGGTGCTTTTCAAAGAAGTCGTCTTCAGCTAAATAGCGATAGAATCTCTCTTGCATTTTCAATCTTTAGAATGTGCTTGTGCTCCCCGACTTTATATATGGTCTTTTAAAAAGCGAACATTAATCGGATTGTTTTGTTCGATTTTGTGAAGTTGATCCCAGATACTTAGCCATTATCAAAACCGCCACTTCTATAATCTTACTTCAATGCATATAGTTTTGTGAGATAAAACTGCCATTTAGGTATATTTATAGTGACAATTCGCCCATGGATGCATAGGATACAATGAGATTGTATGGGAGGGATCTGTAAAGTGAAAATACACATTGTTCAAAAAGGAGATACATTGTGGAAATTATCAAAAAAATACGGAGTTGATTTTGAAAACCTTAAATCGGCAAACCAGCATTTGACGAATCCAGATTTAATTATGCCTGGTATGAAAATAAATATTCCTACTGCGGGTATAACAAATCCAAAAAATGTGCCTTATCAAGGTGAAGGTGCACCAATGACAAAAGAGCAGCCAATAAAAAAAGAAATGCCCCAAGTACAGCCAATTGAAGAAATCCCAACTAAAAAAGAAGTGAAAAAAAAGGCTCCTACGCCGCCACCAGCAGTAGCACCTGCACCAGCTCCACCGCCTGAGCTAAAGCCAACTTATCAGATGCAGCAAGCAAAGATGAATGTGAATATTTATAAACAGCCGGCAGCTGTACCGAAAGTACCAATGCCACCTCCGGCCAAAAAGCCGAAAGAATTACCAAAAAAACCAAAAGAATTACCTAAAAAGCCGATTTCTAAGCCAGAACCTAAAGTAGCTCCGAAAGAAATGGTCGTACCTAAACCAGTGAAAAAATTGCCAGAAAAAAAGAAGCCTGTAGCAAAACCTAAAATGAAGCCTCAACCTATGCCATTGCCTATACAGCAGCCTATCTACCCGATTAGCCCTGTAACAGAGGGCTGTATACCATTGTCAACTTTATGTGGATGTCAACCATACGGTATGTGGCCACATCAACCTATGTCGATGCCTGCCATGCACCAGCCAATGTACATGATGCCTTATTATCCACAACAACAAGCACCATTAATGCCATCTCAACAGATGATGTACAGAGGCGAAGAAAGAGAAGATTTAGTTGAAGATGAGTATACAACAGCTGAATATGGAGATCTTACAGAAGTCCACAAACAACAATTTGATACTCATAAATCAACTCATTACTATAACTATAATCCACATGATCCATTTTACAGAATGATGCCTTGGACTTATCCAGTTTCAACTCCAGCACAACATGTGAATGACGCTGCCGTAGAAGAGGATGAAGATAACTAAGGAACGAGCTCATGGCTTAAATTGACAGGATTATTTCCTTCCTTTCTGTTCACTCTAAGGGGTGAAAGGAGGAGGATGAATGAAAAAGGTTGCCTTATGTTTATCTGTTATCACTCTAATGTTTACAGGTGTGACAGGTTGCGGAGATGTAGACAATGCGAATGTAGAAGGACAAAATTATGGTTTGCAAGGACGAAATCAAACTGGCTTGCAACAAGGATTTACACATGATGGAACAGGTATGGGTGCTGCTCACTATGGTCAAGATGCCAGATCGCCTAGAGGTGCTGGAACAGGTCAGGGGCGTGTCATTACAGATACCGGAGCTGGTTATGGTGGAGCGTTTAGAGGAACAGGTGCTGCCTATGATGGACGTGGTGGCTTGATGCAAGGAGATGCTCATTTCGGTGGTCAACAAGGAATGATGACACGAGATGAACGTTATGGTACCGGTGCTCAGGCACGAGATGGTCGTGCAAGAGGATTTCAAGCGGGTCAAAACCGTCGAGGTGGATTTTCAAGAGGTATTACTGGAAATGACCGTCGTGGAATGGTAGACGATAATGGCCTTCTTAATGGCACAATGCGTGGTTTCAATAGAACAGGTAATCATGTAAACCGTGGTACACGTGATCAAATGCACGGTGGTACAGCAATTGAGCGTAACCAACCACGGGGCCAACAAAGAGGGTTTGGTCAAGGGAAAGAAAAAGGACAGCAACAAGCATACTACGACAGTGACGATGGTCGCTTAGCCAGTAGGATTGAAAATCGTGTAGAAGGTCTTGATGAGGTACGTGATTGTGATGTTGTTGTTAACGACAACAATGTAATTATTGGGGTTGAACCAGAAGGTAATGACGGTGAACAAGTGGAAGACCGTGTGCGTTCTTTTGTAGAAGATATGGATGAGAACAAACAAGTTCATGTCGTCACTGAACGTAATGGTGCAGAAAAGATCCATGATATGGAGAATCGCCTTCGAGATGGTGAACCATTTGAAGAAGTAGGCGCAACATTTAATGCCATGCTGGATGATTTAGGGGATGCCATTCAAAGACCATTCGAACGAACAAGATAACATTGATGACAAAGGATGCCTTGATGTATAAGGCATTCTTTTTTATCCTGTTTTAAAATTGTCATTATATTCTCACCTTAATTTAGCCTTCTCTTCTATGGCACTTTTCCAGTTTGTGCTATAGTAAATAGGAGATGAATTAACAGGGGGAAAGAAGAATGGCAGGACATTCAAAATGGAGTAATATTAAGCATCGTAAAGGCCGACAAGATGCAAAAAAAGGAAAGATATTCACGAAGCTTTCTAAAGAGATTTTCCAAGCTGTTAGAGATGGTGGAAGTGATCCCACAACTAACACAAATTTACGGCTGGCTATTGAGAAAGCGAAGCAAGCCAATATGCCAAACGATAATATTGAACGGACAATGAATAAAGCATTAGGTAATTTAGAAGGTGTCACTTATGAGGAAATAATTTATGAAGGTTATGCGCCTCATGGTGTAGCGATATATGTTCAAGCATTAACAGATAATAAAAACCGGACAGCTGCAGAAGTTCGATTAGCTTTTAATAAAAACAACGGTAACCTTGGAGAAAGTGGATGTGTCGCTTTTATGTTTGCTCGAAAAGGATGCCTTGTATTTGAAAAAGCCCGAGAGCTAGATGAAGAAATTGTCTTGCTTGAAGCGATTGAGGCTGGGGCGGAAGATGTCAAAATTGGAACTGACGCTTTTGAAGTTATCACGGCTCCAGAAGATTTTGAGCACGTAAAGCAGTTATTACCTAATGCAATAGATTCAAAGCCCATTTTTGCAGAAGTGACGATGCTTCCGAGCACAACCACTACAGTAAATGATGAACAAGCGGCTGATATTATTCAACTCATTGAGACATTAGAAGACAATGATGATGTTCAAAATGTTTATCATAATCTTGAAATAACCAATTAGTATTTTTTAGGGATATTTTGCCTTAGTAGTGGCTATGCTAAATATGATTGTCGTGAATCCGAATCCATTTTACTTAACTGAGGAGGCGACACACAAATGCTACTACTAGGAACACGGCGTGGGGACGAAAACGTTTATAAATTAAAAAAAAGAACTTATGTTTCATTCGTTTGTTGTTTAATAATCGTATGCACTTTAATAACCTTAAGCCATGAAGCTCATGCTGAAAAAACGCCGGTGGCAGGTGGACCTCGGGAGGTTGAAGTAATTCTCCAAAGAGTGTATCTTGATGGTGAAGTAAGTGAAGAAGAGGTAGTAGAGACTATCTGGTCAATGGAAGATTTCTGGTCTTACTATGAAGATTGGGAAGTTATTGATTTAAATGAGCACCAAATCATTTTCAAAAAAGAAGTTAATGATATTTCACCGTTAATGAAAATGCATGGTTATTTTGGTATGGCAGAAGACGGTACGTTAAGTATTTATAATGGTAAACCATCAGAAAAAGACGTTATTCAGTCGTTCTTTCAAATAAATACATCAGAATTAAAAAGTCATTTACACGACTCACTAATAGAGGGTATCCCTGTCTCAACAAAGGATCAATATTTTCAGGTCTTAAAACTTTACGAAGAATATGCCATTAATGAGATGTAATATATGATTAAAGCTACCAGTTTAAAGGTAGCTTTTTCGCTTTTATAATTTACAACATAAGAATACGAACTGTATCGAGATAGAATGTGTTAAAATAGAAATATGTGTTCGTATAATGATTTTTATAAGTGGGGGAAACAAGTGTGATTGAATGTTTAACTGGAAAAGTTATAAATATTGAGCCAGAAACGGTTGTCGTAGATGTCAATGGGGTTGGCTATTTAGTGTACTGTGGCAATCCTTACAAATTTGGTGAATGGATGGACAATAGTATCACAATATATACGTATCAGCATGTCAGAGAAGATGCGATACGCTTGTATGGTTTTTTTCATCGAGAGGAAAGAAGGTTATTTGAAAAATTACTGCAAGTATCAGGAATAGGGCCAAAAGGGGCGCTCGCTATTGTGGCTGCAGAACAGCCTGAACTCGTAATTCAAGCGATAGAAAATGAAGATGAATCCTTTTTAGTGAAGTTTCCTGGAGTCGGAAAAAAAACAGCAAGACAAATGATTTTAGACCTTAAAGGAAAAGTAGCTGAACTTGTTCCGTCACTAACTGAAACGAGCGAACACGTAAGCGATGTGGTGAATCGACATACGACATCATCACTTTCTAAAGAGTTGGACGAGGCTCTTGAAGCATTACGTGCTTTAGGGTATGTGGAACGAGAAATTAAAAAGGTACAACCGATATTGGAGAAACAGGAGCTTACAACAGATGAGTACATAAAATTAGCTTTGAAAGAGATGCTAAAAAGCTAATAGACGCGAAGTCATACGTCAATGTATCGGAGGAAGATAGAATGGAAGAACGTATTGTCAGCGGGGACTCGCAAGGATACGAAGAATGGGAAGAGCGAAGTTTGAGGCCACAGTCGCTGTCGCAATATATTGGTCAGCAATCAGTGAAAGATAATTTAAAGGTGTTTATTGAAGCGGCGAAAATGCGTGAAGAATGTCTTGATCATGTATTATTATATGGCCCCCCTGGTTTAGGGAAAACAACTTTGTCACTTATTATTGCAAACGAAATGGGAGTAAACTTACGGACAACGTCTGGTCCAGCCATTGAACGTCCAGGAGATTTGGCTGCTGTTTTAACAGGCTTAGAGCCAGGAGATGTTTTATTTATTGATGAAATCCATCGGCTAAATCGTTCTGTAGAGGAAGTCCTTTATCCAGCCATGGAGGATTATTTTCTTGATATTGTTATTGGGAAAGGCCCATCAGCTCGATCAGTGCGTCTTGATTTACCTCCGTTTACCCTTGTAGGGGCCACAACTCGTGCAGGTATGTTATCAGCCCCCTTACGTGATCGATTTGGGGTGGTGAGCCGGTTGGAGTATTACACGGCAGAAGAACTGCAAGAAATTGTTGAAAGAACTGCTGATGTATTAGAGGTTAAAATGGATAAGCAAGCGGCAGAGGAAGTCGCAAAACGATCACGGGGAACACCGCGAATTGCTAATCGTATTCTTAAAAGAGTGAGAGATTTCGCTCAAGTAAGAGGAGATGGCACGATTAATTATGCTATAACAGATGAAGCCCTTAAACTGTTACAAGTAGATAAATTAGGTCTTGACCATATTGATCATAAACTATTAATAAATATTATTGAAAAATTTAGAGGGGGACCAGTGGGACTCGATACAATTGCTGCTACAATTGGTGAAGAATCTCACACGATTGAAGATGTCTATGAGCCATACTTGATGCAGATCGGTTTTTTACAGCGGACACCGAGGGGGCGTATGGTAACGTCTTCTGTTTATAACCATTTTAATTTGGAGGTGCCGGGAAAGTGAACCAATTTCCTAAACTTCTTATTTTGATCGGTCTTGTTCTTATTGTTGCTGGATTAATTTGGCAAGTGGGTGGTCGGTTTATATCCTTAGGAAAACTTCCTGGAGACATTGTTATCCGACGGGAAAATGCTACTTTTTATTTTCCTATTATGACGTCAATTATAATTAGTATCGTTATCTCCATCGTTTTATATTTGTTTGGAAGATTTCGTTAGTCTAGAAAGGAAATAACATGATGAATGTTTCACAATTCGATTATCATTTACCAGAAGAACTAATTGCACAAACACCGTTAAAAAACAGAGAAAGTTCTCGCTTATTAATATTGAATAAGCAATCTGGTGACATAGCGCATAAACATTTCCCAGATCTTCTCACCTTTTTAGAGAAAGGTGATACATTGGTTTTGAACAATACGAAAGTGATTCCCGCAAGGTTATTTGGCGTAAAGAAAGAAACAGGAGCAAAGATCGAACTACTCCTTTTAAAAGAGGAGGAAAACCATCAATGGGAAGTGCTAGTAAAGCCTGCTAAAAGAGTGAAAGAGGGAACAGTCCTTACTTTTGGAGGTGACCTTCTCACCGGTAAATGTGTGGAAGAGCTACCGGAAGGCAGAAGGAAAATTGCGTTTTCATTTTCGGGTATTTTTCATGAAATTTTAGATAAGCTAGGTGAAATGCCCTTGCCTCCTTATATACAAGAGCAATTGGAGGAAAAAGACCGTTACCAGACAGTTTATGCAGAGCATAGAGGGTCAGCAGCAGCCCCGACAGCTGGTCTGCACTTCACTGAATCATTATTAAGTAAGGTGAAAGAAAAAGGTGTTAATGTCGCTTATATTACGCTACATGTTGGTCTTGGGACGTTTCGCCCTGTATCTGTCAATTCAATTGAAGAGCATCACATGCATGCTGAGTATTATGAAATGACAGAAGATACAGCAGCGTTATTAAATGAGACGAAGGAACAAGGTAAGAAAATAATAGCAGTTGGAACGACATCAGCACGCACACTTGAAACAGTAGCGAGGGATCATCATGGTCGATTAGTTGCATCCAGCGGTTGGACTGATATTTTCATTTACCCTGGTTTTACATTTCAAGCGATTGATGGCCTTCTAACTAATTTTCACTTGCCGAAATCCACATTAGTCATGCTAGTAAGCGCCTTTGCAGGAAGAGACCATATTTTAAATGCTTATCGAGAAGCGGTGACTGCCAAGTATCGTTTTTTTAGCTTTGGCGATGCAATGCTTCTTATTTAGACGAGTATTTTAACAAGGAAGGAAGACATGATGACAGCTATTAAGTACGAACATATAAAAACGTGTAAACAGTCAGGAGCTAGGCTTGGAAAAGTCCATACGCCACACGGGACATTTGAAACACCTATTTTTATGCCAGTAGGAACGCTGGCTACCGTGAAAACGATGAGTCCAGAAGATTTAAAGCAAATGAATGCTCAAATTATTTTAAGCAATACGTATCACCTTTGGCTTCGTCCTGGAGAGGATATTGTTGAAGAAGCTGGTGGTATTCATCGTTTTATGAATTGGGATCGGCCTGTATTAACAGATTCAGGGGGATTTCAAGTGTTTAGTTTGAGCGACCTGCGTCATATTACTGAAGAAGGTGTTCATTTTAGAAATCATTTAAGTGGTGAAAAATTATTTTTAACACCTGAAAAGTCAATGCAAATTCAAAATGCGCTCGGTCCTGATATCATGATGGCATTTGATGAATGTCCGCCATATCCCGCAGAGCATGCGTATATGAAAGCATCAGTAGAGAGAACAAGCCGCTGGGCGGAACGCTGTATGAAGGCTCATGCTAGACCTGAGGACCAGGGACTTTTTGGTATTGTTCAAGGTGGGGAGTATGAAGATCTTAGACGACAAAGTGCAGAAGATCTTGTCTCACTTGATTTTCCTGGTTACGCTATCGGGGGATTATCGGTTGGAGAACCGAAAAATGTCATGAATGAGGTACTTGAATACACAACGCCATGGCTTCCGAAAGATAAACCACGCTATTTGATGGGGGTGGGATCTGCCGATTCGTTAATTGATGGGGCCATACGTGGAATTGATATGTTCGATTGCGTATTACCAACACGCATCGCTAGAAATGGCACCCTTATGACAAGTACTGGAAGGCTTGTGGTGAGAAATGCAGCATATGCAAGAGATTTCAGACCGATAGATGAAGCGTGTGATTGCCACGTCTGTCAAAACCATTCTCGTGCTTACATCAGACATCTTATCAAATGTAATGAAACACTAGGGTTAAGACTTTGTTCTTATCACAACTTGCATTTTCTCTTAAATTTAATGGAGCAGGTAAGACAAGCGATACGTGATGATCGGTTACTTGACTTTAGAACAGAATTTTTTGAAACATACGGATTCAATAAAGCAGATGCGAAAAATTTTTAGTAAATCTTATATCTTAATAGATTTTGATTGATTTTTAAAGGCAAGTTTGTCTACAATAGTACGGGAGAATTATTTTACAGCCTTGACACTTCGTAACTGATTGTTTGGATTTGAAACATTTTGTTTTATAGTTCGATGTGAAGGTGTTAAGACTGAAAGGGGTGAAATAAATGGAATTTACACCAATCATTATGCTTGTTGTTATGTTTGCGATTTTTTATTTTCTTTTGATTCGTCCCCAGCAAAAAAGACAAAAGAAGATCCAAGAGATGCATGCTGCTCTTCAAAAAGGGGATAAAATTGTAACAATTGGTGGCCTACACGGTACGATTGATGCAATTGATGAAAATCAAGTAGTGATCATGGTCGACAGTAATAATAAGTTAACATTTGATCGTCAAGCGATACGTGAAGTAGTTAATCCTGATTGATATAAAAAATCGACTTCCCAAAAGGGAGGTCGATTTTTTATCATGTCCATCAAAGCGATAATCAGTTATTGTTCTTTGAAGTTATGGCCCCGAACATTGACACCTAACATTCCTCCAAATATAGCCGTGATTAAATATCCGCTGTGGATAATTATCTGCTGCAAATCAAATCCTTCATTGAAACTTAAAAATTGAGTTAGAAAGGTTACACACGAATACATTAAAGCAGTCAGTGCCCCAGCAAACCAGCCTTTTTCCCCGGATTTACCGCCTGCTAAAAAACCACCCAAAAATAAAGCGATAAATGAAAAAATGAGCAAAACCCAGAAAAATGATTCTTCCGTTGTATTTGTATATCGAAGAATCAATGAGCCTAGGAAGCTGGTCACAATAACAAGTACAAATATCATTAAAACACCATATAAAACGCTGCTTATTAGCCGTTGTGGCACGCTAATACCCTCCTTTTTACTTCTATTACCTCATCTATATTCTTCTGAAAAATAAAATAGACGAGCTTTTATGAAAAAACGAGATAAAAAGTGTAGCTTTTCTAAGGATGAAACGAAATACTGACATGATTGTCCAACTGTCCTCATAGAATGTATCGATGAAACAGGGAGGGGCATCGACATATGGAATGGATGATGGCATTGACGATATTCATAGTAAGCTATAGCTTACTTATTAGTGAAAAATATAATAGAGCACTCATCGCATGCCTTGGGGGAATTGCCATGTTAATGGCAGGCGTCATGACGCTTGAGAATGCTTTTTTACAGCATATTGACTGGCACACGATCGTATTATTGCTGTCGATGATGATTCTTGTGTCGATCACAAGTCAAAGTGGACTTTTTGAATTTGCAGCTATCTATTTAGCGAAAGTAGTAAAAGGAGGCCCTGTTGCTTTATTACTTGTTATTTCTACACTCACAGCAGTTGGTTCGGCGTTATTAAATAACGTCACCACGGTTCTTCTTATTGTTCCGATTGTTATGACATTAACCCAAATGCTCAATATCACAGCAATTCCTTATTTAATTGCCACAATACTAGCTTCAAATATAGGTGGTACGGCGACATTAATTGGTGATCCACCTAACCTCATGATCGGACAGGCCGTAGAGCATTTAAATTTCAATGACTTTCTCATACATTTGGGGCCTGTTGTGGTCGTGATATATGCTGTTGTATTGTTGGGGATTTGTCTTTTATACAAGAAGAAGTTGACTGTAGATAAGGCTCACCGTATGCGTTTAATGGGAATAAATCCCCGCATTTATTTAGAGAGACGGTCATTATTATTTAAGTCCGTGACAGTCCTGACTCTAACGATGACCGGTTTTATCATGCAACCTCTACTGAATATAGAATTGACGAGTATCGCTATGGCAGGTGCTATTTTACTTATGTTATTGACAAGTGAAGAAAAAGGGACGGAAGAAGTTTTTCAATCGATTGAATGGGTCACTATTTTCTTCTTTGTAGGACTTTTTATGCTAGTAGGGGGGTTAAAAGAAACGGGACTTATTGATGAGATTGCTAAATCAATTATTTATTATACGGAAGGGGATGTGCCGACTACGGCGTTATTAATTCTTTGGGCGTCAGGTATTCTTTCTGGTTTCGTAGATAATATTCCTTTCGTCGCAGCGATGATTCCAGTTATTTTAGAGTTTCAGGAATACGGTATGACAAACTTAGATCCCCTTTGGTGGGCATTAGCCCTGGGTGCCTGTCTAGGTGGAAATGGTACATTGATTGGTGCTAGCTCTAACCTTATTGTGGCTGGATTAGCTATGAAAGCCCGGCAACCCTTTTCTTATGTTGACTTTCTTAAAATCGGAATACCGACGGCCTTAATCTCATTTATTATTTCAACTGTTTATTTATATTTTCGATACTTAACAGATTTTATGTGAACGAGTTCAATGAATGATATCAAAGAATGAGAAAATTCATGAGAATGTTCTGTCTTTGATTAGATAACCAATAACCAATTGGCTCACATGGTATTTCAAGAAAAGTTATCTCAAATGTATGAATGTGAGCCTTTTTCGGTATGCTTTAGTTTAAGGTGGTAAAACTGCGCATACTATTAATAGCTGTTTGAAGGAGACAAAATGGAGTTAGTAACCATTATTTTACGCACACTAGTGATCTATGTTGTTATTTTAATCATATTTAGACTTATGGGGAAGCGTGAAATTGGTCAGTTATCTATCGTTGACTTTGTTATTTCTTTAATGATTGCAGAGCTTGCTGTTATGACGATTGAAAATGTGAGAGTTCCCGTCGTTCATCAACTTATTCCTATGTTTCTTCTTATGCTTATTCAAATAACACTAGCATACGTTTCTTTGAAGAGTCGAAAATTAAGGAAAATGATTGATGGGAAACCATCAGTAATTATCCGTCAAGGTAAAATTGATGAGCGGGAAATGAGAAGACAACGTTATAATTTTGATGATTTAATGCTGCAATTAAGACAAAAAGATATTCAGTATATGTCTGATGTGGAGTTTGCAATACTAGAGCCTTCAGGCCAGCTATCTGTTATACGAAAAGATCCAGATGAATCTGTCACAGGTAGGCCGGCTTTTATACCTTTACCTTTAGTGCTAGATGGAGAAGTACAGGAAGATCATTTGTATGAGATTGGAAAAGATGTGCATTGGTTAAGAAGTGAGCTAAGAAAAAAAGGTGTGGTGGAAGTTAGAAGTATTTCGTTTTGTTCGCTTAACAGAGATGAATCATTATTTATAGACTTAAAAAATGAATGATAAGGGTATCCTACAAGCGTTTAGCTAATTGGATACCCTCTTAGTTGTGACAATGTTTATTTAAAATTTTATCACAAATAACCGTCTGTAAAACCTCCGCGTCAACATTGATCAGATTATTTAGGTGAGAGATAATGCGCTAAGGTCCTGATTTATTAAATACAAATTACTGAAAAAATTACGAAGCGTCCACTGATTAAAGGTTCGTTATATGTTTTTTTCATCTAAATAAAGGTCAGGTTTTTAAGAATTTTAAACAAACATATTTTGGTGCATCGAGTTGAATAAATATCATAATGCCATGTTCTACTCAATATGACGAGTAATAATGGGGTTAACAACAAAACATTCGTCAGAAACGCAAACTGGAAGGGAGCAAGCGACATCTGAAAACTCATTCTGACTGAGCTTTGCAAAGACAGAATGAGTTGAAGGCGCGCCCCGTGGAAAGCGGCCATCTGTAGAGTGAAAATGAGTCATATCGTTCGGAAATAACGATACAATCCTGATTATAAAATCAATCAAGTTAGATAAATAGTAACTAAAAGAACTTACCGATATAAGGGAATTTTCTTATTTCTGAGCGGTGCACAATTTTAAGAGCAAACACGAGAATGAAATAGGTTACTGAAGTGGCGATAATACTTAGTACTGTCTGCCATAATAATGAGTAATACGATGTAAGTACTTCCCATAAAGTGTAGCCAATCACGCCACTTGCGATCATCGCCATGATTACTTTTACTATCTCTCTTAAGTTAATTGTAAAACTAATGGCTTTTACAAGAGTGGCAAAGTGAAGTATTGTTACGAGAATAAATCCTAAGACGACACCTAACGCAGCTCCCATAATGCCTAATTCTGGTCTTGATGCTAAAATGAATATCGTGGCCGTTTTTACTACGGCTCCTATTAAACTATTCATCATAGCTGATTTAGCTAAATTAAGCGCTTGTAAAGCAGCTTGTAAAGGTCCTTGAAAATATAAAAATAAACTGAAAGGTGCCATAATTTTAAGGTAGCCTGCCACAGTAGGAGCATCATACACTAGGTCCATTATTGGTTCAGCGAAAACATATAGGATAACAACCGCTACTCCGCCTGACATTAAGGCGAACCGCAACGCTTGCCCAAGGCGATAATGAATCAATTCATGATTTTTCACAATTGCAGCTTCACTTATAGCAGGAACGAGAGATACCGATAGAGAATACGTTATAAACGTTGGGAGCAAAATCATTGGAATGACATACCCTGCTAACTCACCGTATTGAGCGGTAGCTAGAGTTGTAGCTACACCGGCTAATGCTAGGCTTTGGGCAACAACAATTGGTTCAAAGAATAGAGACAAAGAGCCAATGAGTCTGCTGCCGGTTGTGGGGATGGCAATAACCATTAAATCTTCAAACGTCTTTTTTCCACCTGCTACATGGGAAAAAAAGCGACGGCGGACACGAAAGGTTTTTCGGCGCTTAAACATCGTGACCATAAAAATCAGTGAAGCTAGTTCACCAAGAACGACAGAAATCATAGCCCCAGCTGCTGCGTATTCGATACCATATGGCAAGAAGAGAGACGTTAAGGTTGCAACAAATGTAATTCTGACAATTTGTTCAATCACTTGTGAATAAGCGGTTGGTTTCATATTTTGAAGCCCTTGAAAATAGCCTCTAATGACTGAGGAAAGGGCGACAATAGGGACGATTGGAGAGATAGCAATTAACGGGTAAAAGGCTCTACTATCCGTTAAGAAATTTGAAGAAATGACAGGGGCTATCATCACCATACACGTTGTAAAAATAACACTTAAAATCCCAGTGACTGTTAAAGAAACGACTAATATTTGTTTGATTTTTGATCTGTCACCCTCGGTGTCAGCCTCGGCTACTAGCTTTGAGATGGCTACAGGTAAACCGAGCTGTGTGAGGGTCATGACTAAAAGCATCGTTGGTACTGCCATCATATAAAGACCCACACCTTCAGCTCCCATGATGCGTGCGACAATTATTTTGTTTATAAAGCCAAGAACTCGTGTAATAAACCCTGCGAGTATTAAAATAACTGCGCCTTTTAAAAATGTTTGCTTCGTCATTCCGGCCCCTACTTTCTATAAAAAATCATTGGATTTTTCCACTAAAGATGTATATGCTGAAAAGGTGGCCAAGCATGACAAGGTTTCATAATTAAATAGATTTTTCTACATAGAAATAATGGTATAATGGGACAACTTAAGGAGATGGAAAGACAAATGGAATGGCGAAATGTTTATCGTGGTATTTTAATGGGGGCAAGTAATCTCGTTCCAGGTGTAAGTGCCGGGACAATTGCGTTAATTTTTGGGATTTATGATCATTTAATTGCATCAATCAGTGACTTTTTCAGTTCAAAATGGCGTGACAGTCTTAAATTTCTTCTTCCGCTTGGAATAGGAGTGATTGCAGGCTTCGTTGGATTAATTCACATAATACGGTGGTTACATGAGCACCATTATCAGACAACACAGTTTTTTTTCTTAGGATTGATTATTGGTGTGATTCCACTCTTACTAACTCAATCTAATATGAAAACGCAGTTTAAAGTACCGCATTTTGTGATACTTCTCGTGACAGCTGTTGGGGTAGGGTTGATGGGACTTCTGCCAGAAGAAGGCTCTGGCATTATTGATTTAACACCTTTTAACGGGGTAAAGCTATTTATAGCGGGCTGGCTTGCAAGTGCGTCTTTGTTGCTTCCAGGCATTAGTGGAGCGGCGGTTTTACTTATATTTGGCGTTTATGATACAGCCATTGAAGCCTTATATTCAATGAATATACCAGTAATCGGTTTACTCGGTGGGGGTCTTTTAATTGGCTTTGCAATGAGCAGTAAAATTATTAAATATGTTTTAAAACAATATCCTTACATGACTTATGCTGTCATAATTGGATTATTAGTTGGCTCTCTAGTCATTGTATTTCCAGGATTTTCAGCAGGGCCTGCAGCATTATTTCCAAGTGCGGTAACATTTTTAGCTGGTGCGTTGACTGCTATACTCCTCGGATCGAGAAGCTAAGAAAAAGTTATTAGAGGGAGGCAATCTCATGGTTAATGAACAATGGAGTTATTGGAAAATGAAACTGGAGCCAGTCATTCAGAGCAAAGTAGAAGAATGGAAAATGCTAGGGTATGAAAAAATTTCAGAGAAAGACGTCTGGGAATGCTTTATGATAAAAGTAGAAAAAAGCAAAGAAAGACCAGAGAAAATTCGTTCTCACTGGATGGTTTCAGAGCTATTCAGCTTGAAAGTAAACGATTATATGAATTTAGTGACTGTTGCTGCCTACAAAGGCCCAGAATGGTTTCATAATGAGCAACCGGTTGATTTTAGATTAAATCAATTTGAGGATGACAGTAGCTAAAGAGGGATTCCTAATATTGACACTTGTTTTTCTTAAAAAGTATAATAAATAGTAGTCTTTAGAAGCATTGCATTACATAATTAGCGGTCCTGCGGGTTTCTCAGGGCCGTATCGTGTTGTGTTTATATGAAGGAGGATCAATTCGTTCATGAAAAAAAGAAAAAAAGTTAAAAAGGGCTTGATTGTAGCTTTTTTTGCTATCGTGATTTCGCTAGGGACTTTGATAGCGAGTAATGTTATGGCACATGTAAATAATATTAACCTTGGATTAGATTTACAAGGCGGATTTGAAGTGCTTTATGAAGTAGAGCCGATTGACAGTGAAAGTGAGATTAATCGTGAATTACTCAGTGACACAGTCAGTGCTCTTAATGCACGAATCGATGTATTAGGAGTATCGGAGCCTAATATTAGTATCGAAGGAGATAATAGAATACGTGTACAATTAGCTGGTGTCACAGACCAAGAAACTGCACGAGAATTACTGTCGACAGAAGCGAGATTATCGTTTCGAGATGTTGATGACGAAGTGAAAATGGATGGTGGGGACTTGGTCGAAGGGGGAGCTCGGCAAAGCTTTCACCCTGATACGAATCAACCTATCGTGACAGTTACGGTAGCGGATGCTTCCCTCTTTGAAGATATTACGAGAGAAATAAGTAGCCGGCCAATGGGGGAGAATATCCTTGCTATTTGGTTAGACTATGATGAAGGAGATAGTTATGAAGAGGAAATAATGAAAGAAGATTCAAAAATTGTCTCCGCACCTCGTGTCAGTCATGTTATTTCTAGTCGTGATGTGATGATTGAAGGGGATTTTACATCGGAAGAGGCTTCTGATCTGGCAGGGATTTTAAACGCTGGAGCTTTACCAGTGGAGCTGACAGAAATTCAAGCAGATTCTGTAGGTGCCTCTTTAGGGGAGCGCTCAATGGAGATGGCAATTAATGCTGGTATCGTGGGCATCGCCCTTATCTTTGCCTATATGCTCGTTTATTACCGTTTTATGGGCTTTATCTCTTTGTTAACATTGACAGGTTATATTTATCTCGTCCTCGTTGTATTTGACTGGATGAATGCTGTCCTTACCTTGCCTGGTATAGCGGCATTAATTCTTGGCGTCGGTATGGCGGTGGATGCTAATATTATTACATTTGAGCGAATTAAGGACGAGCTTCGCTCTGGTAAATCAACTATGAGCGCATTTCGAGCAGGAAGCCGCCGCTCATTATCAACAATACTAGATGCGAATATTACAACTATTTTGGCCGCTGGTGTCTTGTTTTATTTTGGAACGAGTGCTGTTCAAGGGTTTGCTGTCATGCTGATTGTCAGCATTTTAGCCAGCTTCATCACATCTGTATTTGGAGCAAGACTGTTGCTCGGGCTTTGGGTGAATAGTCGGATTTTAAATAAACGGCCAAGGATGTTCGGTGTGAAGGAGCGTGAAATTAGTGAACTTTGAGCATTGGAATACCAAATTGGATTTCGTGAAGCATCGTAAAAAGTTTTTTGCTTTGTCCACTGTTTTCTTATTGTTAGGGATTATTATGTTAGCTACTGTGGGCTTAAATCTCGGGATTGATTTTAGAAGCGGTACGACGATAGATATTATGGCAGACGAAACGATTACAGCTGATGAAATCAGAGGTCATTTTGAGGAGATCGGATTTACTCCTGACGACGTGACGCTTGCAGGAGAGGAAAACAACATTGGACGGGCTTCCTTTATAGGTGGTCTTGATCAACAGGAAACATTACAGATTCAAAATCATTTCAATGATGTATATGGGAGTATGCCGAATGTAAGTACAGTCACGCCTCTAGTAGGTGAAGAATTGGCTAGAAACGCCATCATCTCCGTCCTCATTGCAACGGTAGGGATTATTATTTACGTTACGATAAGATTTGAATTTTTATACGGTTTGTCTGCGATTGTAGCTCTCTTTCATGATGCCTTATTCATCGTTGGAGTGTTCAGTATTGTTCAGATGGAAGTAAATATACCATTCATTGCTGCGGTATTGACTATCATCGGTTACTCGATAAATGATACGATTGTCACGTTTGATAGAATTCGTGAAAATATGACTTATGAGAAAAAAGTTAAAGGATTCGATGATTTGGCAAGAGTTGTAAACAAAAGTCTTGTCCAGACTCTTGCAAGATCACTAAATACCGTTCTTACTGTTTTCTTTGCTGCAGCCGCTTTATTTTTTCTCGGTGGAGATGCATTACGTACCTTTTCTTTAGCGTTAGTCGTAGGGTTGATTGCAGGAACCTATTCATCCCTTTTTATTGCAGCACAACTTTGGTTAGTATTAAAAGCTAGACAATTAAAAAAAGGGCGGCGTCGAGTGAAACAATCCGAAAGAGAACAACAACCAGAAACTTAAAAGTAATGCTAAAGTGGTGCTTAGAAGCACCACTTTTTCCACTTAGATGTGGTCTCTTATTAAAAATTAAATATTCCATCTAGCATAGAGATGTAATAGCTAACAGTATGTCTTTGGGACTTGTCGGGTATTAATTTAGAATAACTAATAAATTAAAGTTAATTGATAGTGCTTGTGAAAGGAAGTGAAGCTATGACAAAAGCGGAGCAGGATACACGATATAAAAAAGTTCGCACTGGTGCATGGGTTGGGATTATAGGCAATTTGATCCTTGCTATTATTAAAGGGGTTGTAGGATTAATTGCAGATAGTCGCGCGCTCGTAGCAGATGCCCTTCATTCAGCATCGGACGTTGCGGGATCTGTCGCCGTTTTAATCGGTGTAAAAGCAGCTAGGCAACCTCCTGACGAGGATCATCCTTACGGACACGGAAAAGCAGAGACAGTGACAGCAATCATTGTTGCTGTTTTGCTGTTTATTGTCGGTGTTGAAATTGCATTAGGTGCATTTCGATCTTTTAATGAACCTATTGTTGTGCCTGGATCTATGGCACTGTATGCCATTGTCTTCTCTATTGTAGTAAAAGAATTCATGTTTCGGTATAAGTTCCGTTTGGGTAAAAAGTATAAAAGTGAGGCATTAATAACGGATGCATGGCATCATCGCTCTGATGTTTTTTCATCTCTAGCGGCTCTACTAGGGGTTGGTGCTGCTATCTTTGGCGGTTATGCGGAAATTAATTGGCTTGTGTATATGGATCCACTAGCCGGTCTATTCGTCTCTTTACTTATCATGAAAATGGGATGGAAGCTTGGTAGTGAAGCAATACATAATACACTTGATCATGTATTGCATGAAGAAGACACAGAAGAAATGTGGGCTCAGGCTCGAGCAGTTTCTGGCGTGCAAAAAGTTGATGAACTGCTAGCCAGAGAGCATGGTCATTACGTGATAGTTGACATAAAGATAGCAGTTGACCCCCATATTACTGTAGAACAAGGGCATAGTATTGGAAAAGATGTGAAAAACGCACTGATGCAAGATGGTTATGTACAAGATGTACGTGTTCATGTAAATCCATATATGAGAGAGGAGTGATCGTGATGAGAGGACAATGGGGATTGATCTCCGGGCTAATCTTTGTCTTATTAATTGCCATATTTGCTGTTATTAACGTGGAGGCTGTTCGGGTAAATTATTTGTTCGGTACAGCTGACTGGCCCCTTATTCTTGTTATTCTCGTTTCTGTTTTGATGGGTGGATTAATTGTTGGAAGCGTGGGAATATTTAAGGTTTATCAGCTTCAACAGGAAATCAAGCGATTGAAACTGCAGCTTGAGACACCAAGAAATGAAGATGAAACAACAAAGACTTTTCGAGCAGGGGCAACGTCAAATAACAACGTAGGAAAAAAAGAATAACTCTCTCATACTATCCATTGCTACCACCTCTGACGTTTTGTATAATAAATAGGTCAGGGGTGGTTTTATGCTTTATTCAAAAGCAGAGTGGAAGATTACGAGAATTGATGAAGATCAAGTCCAACGAATTGCAGAACAAACTGGACTTTCACATATTGCAGCTCGTTTTCTCGTTCAACGGGGGATGACGACGAAAGAAACAATTGATGCTTTTTTACATATGAATGATGAGGCACTACTTGATCCGTATCGTTTGAAAGATATGGACAAAACGGTCACTCGTATAAAAAAAGCGATTGATCATGGAGAAAGAATTTTGATTTTTGGGGATTATGATGCAGATGGTGTTACAAGCACATCTCTTCTCTATTTAACATTAAGAGAAATGGGAGCTGAAGCCGGTTTTTATGTACCTAACAGGTTTACTGAAGGGTATGGGCCCAATGAGAATGCCTTCCGTCAAGCAGCAGATGAAAACGTTTCATTGATTGTGACAGTGGATACAGGAATTGCTGCAGTTCATGAAGCAAAGGTTGCAAAGGAGTTAGGGGTAGATTTAATCATTACTGACCACCATGAGCCGCCACCTGAACTGCCGGATGCTTTTGCTGTCATTAACCCAAAGCAACCGACGTGTTCTTATGAGAATAAACATTTAGCAGGGGTCGGGGTGGCATTTAAAGTAGCTCATGCACTATTGGGGCGAGTACCAGAAGAATTCTATGATTTAGTAGCTATTGGTACCATTGCTGATCTCGTGACGTTACAAGGAGAAAATCGTTATTTAGCTATGAAGGGAATCCAAAGTTTAACGCGCAGTCAACGTCCCGGTTTAAAAGCGTTATTAGAGCGAGCAGGTTCCACACAACAAGAAATAAACGAAGAACAAGTGGGTTTTCTTATTGGGCCAAGACTCAATGCAGCAGGTCGCCTAGATTCTGCTGATCCTGCAGTGGAGCTGTTAATTACTGAGGATATAATAGAAGCGGATGAGCTGGCACAAATGATTGATGATTTGAATAAAGAGCGCCAAAAAATCGTAAAAGATATCACGAAAGAGGCGGAGGCAATGGTTGAAGAAGCTGGTATTCCCCCAGTCATTGTCGTTGGGAGGGAAGGTTGGAATCCTGGTGTGATTGGGATTGTTGCCAGCCGCCTCGTAGAAAAATTTTACCGCCCAACAATTGTTTTAAGTTATGATAGTGAAAAGGGTCAAGCGAAGGGGTCTGCTAGAAGTATCGAAGGCTTTGATATGTTTGCCTCGTTATCTCAATGTAGAGAATGGCTTCCACATTTCGGAGGACATACGATGGCAGCTGGACTTACAATGGATTTAAGCCATGTGGATATGCTAAGAGAAAAGTTAAGTGATATGGCAGTTTCAACATTGACAGAGAAAGAATGGCAAAAGTCCCTTGATATAGACTTACCAATCAGTTTAAATGAAGTATCGCTACAGGCCATAAGCGATTTACAGCAAATGTCCCCTTTTGGAATGGGGAATCCGGCGCCCGTGTTTCTAATTGAAAATGTCCACCTTCATACTATTAAGAAAATTGGTGCTAATGAAGATCATCTTAAGTTGACAGTAGCTGACAATGAGCGAGAGCATCAATTAGATTGTATTGGTTTTCGTATGGGGAGTGTTCATGATCATATTTCCCCCCTATCAAAAGTGTCTGCGGTTGGAAAGTTAGGGGTTAATGAATGGAACGGACAAAGTAAACCACAATTCATTATCGACGATATCAAAGTTACCAATTGGCAATTATTTGATTTTAGAGGGGATAAACGAATTTGGCAAAACAAGGTGCTTATGGCTCTTGAAGAATGCACAGTCATTGTCTTCCGATCATATCCAGATGATTTACCAGAACTGCCTGCTTCTTGGGAAGTTATTCAAATGAATAAAGTGAGTGAACAAGAGGCAAAGGAAAAAGTGGCTATAGCTAAACACCTATTATTAATGGATTTGCCTGATTCAGTCACCAAATTTGAGCACGTGATGTTTCATGCTCATGCACTAGAAAATGTATATGTTGCATTCCAACACGACAAAGATTATTTTTTTGAGACTATTCCCACAAGAGACCATTTTAAATGGTTATATGCTTTACTTTTAAAAAGAAAAACATTCGATCTTCAGAGAAAAGGGAAAGAACTGGCTAAATATAAAGGATGGACAGAAGAAGCTGTTCATTTTATGTGTCAGGTGTTTTTTGAGTTGGAATTTGTTAAAATAAATAAGGGTGTGGTGGAACTTACCGACCAACCTGTAAAAAAAGATTTAGCTGAGTCGCCGACTTACCAAAAACGAATTGAAGAAAACAAAATAGAAAAAGAGTTGTACTATTCATCGTTAAGGTCGTTAAAGGAAGTCATGGATATGGCAAGGAAAGGCAATCAATTAACATCCGTCTAGAGACCATTCATCTGGACGGATAAATGTCTGACTATTAGAGCATTAGGCTAGTCAGCATCATATTAGGAGGAGACGAGATGGATTTTAAGCAGTATATTACCGTTGTTGAAGATTTCCCGAAAGAAGGTATACGTTTCAAAGATATAACCACACTTATGGAAAATGGAGAAATTTATAAAAAAGCTATTGATGATATGGCTAATTTCGCTAAGGAAAAAGATGTGGATGTTATTGTAGGACCAGAAGCACGAGGGTTTGTAGTCGGTTGTCCTATTTCTTATGCATTAGGTATTGGTTTTGTACCTGTAAGAAAGGCTGGCAAACTTCCGAGAGAGGTGCTAGAGGTAGATTATGGACTTGAATACGGAAAAGATTCATTAAATATACATAAGGACGCCATTAAGCCTGGTCAAAAGGTGCTGATTACGGATGATTTATTAGCAACTGGTGGCACGATAGAGGCTACGATTAAAATGGTGGAAACACTTGGAGGTAAAGTGGTAGGTATTGCATTTATGATTGAACTTGGTTATTTAGATGGACGAGATAAATTGAAGAACTATGATGTATTCAGCCTCGTCACGTACTAATCAGAGAGGGATGTCTAAACTAGACATCCTTTCTCTACTTTTAATCTATATGATAATAGGGAAACATGTTTAGTATAGCTCGTTTTTTGTATCAGTCACGATGTTAAACTAAGAACATACTCTATTTTTTCGCATATTTGCTATCGAACTTTACGAGTGACAATATTCATTTGTTCGTATAAGCAAGAGCTTAAAAGTCGTCATTATGATTTAAGTTTATATAGGTATTAAAGCTATTTTAGATTATCCAGCATTTATATATGTGAAAAATAGTGGGGGAACGTCTGAAAATGTGTTATGCTTTAATGAAAAGTCTTTTCTACGGAAGAGGCCCTTTTTTTATCAATTTGATCGACAATTTTCACGAAGCTTTACAAGTAGAGTGAAAATAGCAATAATAAAGTTAACTTTCTAAATTTTAAATATTTAATGTCCTTTTTGAGGGCTGAATGATATAATTTCAAAAAAATTAGAGGACAATCAAGGTGATTCCATGACTAGTGAGCAAGTTTTTCAAAAAGCAAGCGAATATTTATCTGATCAGGATGTGGCATTTGTACGAAAAGCCTATGAAATGGCAGAGGATGCCCATCGTGAACAATACCGGAAATCAGGAGAACCGTATATTTGGCACCCCATTCAGGTAGCCGGTATTCTTGTTGACTTGAGCATGGATCCCAATACGATCGCTGCTGCTTTTTTGCATGATGTTGTAGAGGATACAGATGTTCCTCTTGAAGAATTAGCTGAGCAGTTTGGTGAAGAAGTGGCTATGCTTGTGGATGGTGTAACAAAGCTCGGAAAAATTAAATATAAATCAAAAGAAGAGCAACAGGCAGAAAACCATAGAAAAATGTTTGTTGCTATGGCACGAGATATACGCGTTATTTTAATTAAACTGGCTGATAGGCTGCATAATATGAGAACATTAAAACATTTACCGCCGGAAAAGCAGCGACGTATTGCCAATGAAACGTTAGAAATTTTTGCTCCTCTTGCTCATAGACTAGGGATTTCTACAATTAAGTGGGAGCTTGAAGATACATCGTTACGGTACCTCAATCCTCAACAATACTATCGTATCGTTAATTTAATGAAGAAGAAACGGGCGGAGCGAGAAGATTATATTAATGAGGTGCAGACGAAAATAAGAGAACGACTTGAAAAAATGAACGTCAAGGCAGAAATTAACGGACGAGCTAAACACATCTATAGTATTTACCGTAAAATGGTGCTGCAAAATAAGCAATTTAATGAAATATATGATCTGCTAGCTGTTCGCATTATTGTTGATAGTATTAAGGATTGCTATGCGGTCCTAGGAACAATTCATACACACTGGAAGCCAATGCCTGGTCGGTTTAAAGATTACATTGCTATGCCGAAAGCTAATATGTATCAATCGCTCCACACAACGGTGATTGGTCCGAAAGGGGACCCTTTAGAAGTCCAAATAAGATCAGAAGACATGCACAAAGTTGCTGAATTCGGTGTTGCAGCACATTGGGCATATAAAGAGGGAAAAACGGTCAATGATTCGGAATCACTCGAAACGAAAATGTCCTGGTTTCGTGAAATTCTTGAATGGCAAAATGATGCTGATGATGCCCAAGAATTTATGGAATCACTAAAAATCGATCTTTTCTCAGATATGGTGTTTGTTTTTACACCTAAAGGGGACGTTATTGAGTTACCAAAGGGCTCTGTACCATTAGACTTTGCATTTAGAATCCATACTGAAGTAGGGAATAGGTGTATTGGAGCAAAAGTAAACGGAAAAATGGTCCCCCTTGATCATCAGTTAAAAACAGGTGACATCGTTGAGGTCTTAACATCAAAACATTCATATGGACCTAGTAAAGACTGGCTTAAAATCACACAAAGCTCTCATGCTAAAAATAAAATTCGACAATGGTTTAAAAAAGAGCGCCGAGAAGAGAATGTTGAAAAAGGACGGGAGCAAGTAGAGAAGGAAATTGAGAAAAAAGGCTATAAAATTAAGGAAGTACTAACAAGTGAAAATATTGAGCGAGTGGCAGATAAATTTAGTTTTTCCACAGAAGAAGACATGTATGCAGCTGTAGGTTACAACGGTATTACTGCTGCACAAATCGTCACGAGACTAACGGATGACATTCGTAAAAAACAAGATGAGGAACAAGAAAGTCAAACTTTGACTGAAGCAGTTAAAGAACTTAAGCCTCAAGAAAGAAAATCAAGTAAAACAAGTGCGGGTGTTCGAGTTAAAGGTATTGACAATCTGCTCATAAGATTGTCTCGCTGCTGTAATCCAGTTCCAGGTGACGATATTATTGGATATATTACGAAAGGACGAGGTGTGTCGATTCATCGAAAGGATTGTCCTAACATTGCAGACGATGAAACAAATTCTCGCCTACTACCTGTGGAATGGGAAGGGAACCAGGAGAAACCTAAAAATTATAATGTGGATATTGAGATTTCAGGTTATGATCGCCGTGCTTTATTAAATGATGTGTTACAAGCAGTGGCCGAGACAAAAACGAATATTAATGCCGTGTCTGGCCGTTCAGATAAAAACAAAATGGCGACGATTCACATGACGATATCCATTCAAAATATTTCACATTTACAACGCGTAGTGGACCGGATTAAACAAATTTCAGATATTTACTCTGTTAGAAGGATTATGCATTAGATGTACTAGAAGAAGGGAAGATAGTATGCGAGTTGTGGTACAGCGATCTCGAGAAGCGAGTGTGACGGTCAATAATCGTGTTACGGGGGCTATCAATCATGGACTTGTGCTTTTGATTGGCGTAACACATGAAGATACTGAAAAAGATGTTCAATATACAGCTGATAAAATAGCAGGCCTACGAATGTTTGAAGATGATGCTCAAAAAATGAATCTTTCTGTTCAAGACGTGAAAGGACAAATTTTATCAATCTCTCAATTTACATTGTATGGTGATTGCCGAAAAGGGAAACGGCCTAATTTTATGGCAGCTGCAAAGCCAGATCACGCACAAGTTCTTTATGATATGTTTAATAAGCGCCTTATAGAAAAACATGGACTTACAGTGGAAACAGGTGTTTTTGGAGAAATGATGGATGTGGCGTTAGTAAATGACGGGCCGGTGACACTGATTGTAGATAGTCAAACTAAATAGCATGAGTAAATGATGCGACTCTTGGTAACAATGAAGGTAAAATACCGGAGTTGATACTATGCGTTCTAGTTATAATGATGAAAGAAAAAAACTAAGCACCGAACGGTTGATGGACGTCGACCTACATCGTTTTCTCGAAGCGGAAACGAAGCAGACACCATATGAACTAGCATTGGAATTTGGTCTGTCTATTAGAGATGTTCGGCAATTAAAAAAGCACCTTGAAAGAAATTAATCGTTTTTTTAGAAAATAGAGGTTGACACATAGGGAAACAATTCGTATGATAGACTAAAATTCAAGATTTTACATTGCCAATGAGGGAGCAAAGTAATAAAGAACTTCAAAAGCAGAGAAGAGATGTCTTAGGCTGAAAGCATTTCTATTTGAACCTTTATGAAAGAACACTCCTTAGGTATTTTTCTGAAAAGCTTATCTTAGTAGGAAGAATCGTCAATCAGGCGTTAACTGATTTTAAGAGGAAGCATTGTTTTGCTTCAATTAGGGTGGCACCACGGGTATTAGCTCTCGTCCCTGACATGTTCAGGGATGGGGGCTTTTTATTGTGGTTTTGAAAAGAGCCTTACCGGAATAATAAGTGAGCGACTTTTTTAATGATGACATATAGAGGAATGTGACAACACTCAAAGTCGTCCTAAAGAAAATGATAAAGCCTGGGAGGATGAAAGTATGAAATACAAATTACCGCGGGGGACACAAGATATTTTACCTGAGGAATCACGGAAATGGCAATACATAGAAGCAAAAGCTCATGATTTGTGTCAGCGTTATAACTACAAAGAAATCCGCACACCGATTTTTGAACAGACTGATTTGTTTGCAAGAGGTGTGGGGGATACGACTGATATTGTTCAGAAAGAAATGTATACGTTTGATGATCGCGGTGGCAGAAGTTTGACACTAAGACCAGAAGGAACAGCTTCTACGGTCCGTTCATTCGTTGAAAATAAAATGCACGGATGGGCTGATCAACCAACTAAATTATATTATATTGGTCCCATGTTTCGCTATGAGCGGCCTCAATCAGGACGTATGCGCCAATTTGTTCAATTTGGTGTGGAAGCTATGGGGAGTGCGGACCCTGCTATAGACGCAGAAGTCATTGGTTTAGCAATGGATTTCTATAGTGAACTCGGTTTAAAGAACTTAAAGCTTATTATAAATAGTCTTGGTGATAAAGAGAGCCGTCGTAATCATAAGGAAGCACTGATTAATCACTTTAAACCACGAATAAATGAGTTTTGTAAAGATTGTCAAACACGTCTGGAAAAAAATCCGCTAAGAATCCTAGATTGTAAAGTAGATCGAAATCACGAATTAATGCTAGACGCTCCGGCTATACTAGAGTACTTAAATGAGGACTCCGTCACCTATTTTGAACAAGTAAAGACATTTTTAAAGGATATGAACATCTCATACGAAGTGGACGCTTCTCTTGTTCGTGGACTCGATTATTATAACAATACAGCATTTGAAATTATGATTGATGGAGATGGATTTGGTGCGATAACAACGTTAAGTGGCGGTGGTCGCTATAATGGCCTTGTGGAAGAGATAGGTGGTCCAGCTACACCCGGAATAGGTTTTGCTCTTAGTATTGAGCGCTTATTAATGGCACTTGAGACCCAAGGAATTGAACTTCCTTTGGAGGATGGGTTAGATGCCTATCTTGTTACAATGGGAGACAAAGCGAAGACTGCGGCACCAAAATTATTACATCAATTACGTCATGAAGGTTTGAAGGTTGATGCAGACTATTTGGCAAAAAAAGTGAAAGGGCAAATGAAGGCTGCAGATCGCCAGCAGGCAAAAGTCGTCCTTATTATTGGTGATGAGGAACTAGCAACCAATTCAGTAATGTTAAAATCAATGGCCACTGGTGAACAAGAACTAGTATCAATCACTGATATCACAGATAAAATTAAAAACTATAAGAGTGAATAAGAAGGTAGGGATTAGCGTGAGTCAAAGAACACATGTATGTGGAGAAATATTAGAAGAGTTAATCGGCGAGCAAGTCGTCCTGCAAGGGTGGGTTAAAAGGCGTCGGGATTTAGGCCAAGTTATATTTATTGATCTACGTGATCGATCAGGCCATGTTCAAGTTGTTTTCAATGGAGAAAAGTACCCGGAAGCATTAAACGCAGCAGAAAAAGTAAGAAACGAGTATGTACTTGAAATATCAGGGACTGTTGTAAAGCGAGATGAAGAAACAATTAATGACAAGATAGCTACGGGTAAAGTAGAAGTAATAGTCGAAAATATGGCGATTTTAAATGCCTCTAAGCCTGTGCCATTTTTGATTGAAGATAATGTTGAAATTTCTGAAGATGTGAGGCTGAAACACCGTTACCTCGATTTGAGACGTCCAAAAATGTATGAAACGATGCAAACACGTTATCGAACGACCAAATTAATTAGGGATATATTGGATGAACAAAACTTCATGGAAATTGAAACCCCGATGCTGACGAAAAGTACCCCTGAAGGAGCAAGAGATTATCTTGTACCATCAAGGGTACACGAAGGTGAATTCTACGCGTTGCCACAATCACCGCAATTATTTAAGCAACTTTTAATGGTATCTGGCTTTGAGAGGTATTATCAAATTGCACGCTGTTTCCGTGATGAAGATTTACGGGCTGACAGACAGCCTGAATTTACCCAAGTGGATATTGAAGCTTCTTTTTTGGGGAAAGAGCAACTGCTAGAGATGATGGAAGAGATGATGGGTCGTATCATTAAAGAAATAAAAGGTGTTGACATTCCAAAACCATTTCCTCGTTTGACATATAAGGAAGCGATGGATCGATTTGGTTCTGATAAACCTGACACGCGTTATGGTATGGAATTAGTCGATATTTCACAGCATGTTGAGAATAGTGATTTCAAAGTATTTGCAAGCACCGTTCAAAATGGTGGTGTCGTAAAAGGTATTTGTGTTAAAGGTGTGGCCGATAACTATTCCCGTAAAGATTTAGACGATCTAAGTTCATTTGCAGAAATTTACGGTGGAAAAGGTCTCGCTTGGTTAAAGGTAGAAGAAAACAATACATTAAAAGGACCGATAGCTAAGTTTTTTAATGAACAAGTTTCTTCTACTATCGTTGAGAATTTTGCTGCTGAAGCTGGTGATGTGCTGTTTTTTGTGGCGGATAAACAACGAGTAGCATGGGATGTGCTAGGGGCATTGCGTGTTAAATTTGCTAAAGAACTAGATCTCGTCAATTATGAAGACTTTAACTTTCTGTGGGTCACTGAATTTCCACTACTATCATATGATGAAGATGAAAAAAGATATGTAGCGGAGCATCATCCTTTTACACGTCCGCTTGCTGAAGACGAAGCATTGCTTATCACTGCCCCAGAAAAAGTAAGGGCAGAAGCGTATGATCTAGTCTTAAACGGTTATGAACTTGGGGGAGGCTCACAACGTATTTATGAGCGTCCACTTCAAGAAAAAATGTTTGCAGCTCTCGGTTTCACCGATGAGGAGGCAAAAAGCCAATTCGGCTTCCTACTAGATGCATTTGAATATGGCACACCGCCGCACGGAGGGATTGCTCTAGGATTAGACAGGCTTGTCATGATCCTTGCTGGAAGATCCAATTTACGAGACACGATCGCTTTCCCTAAGACAGCTAGCGCTAGTTGCTTACTGACGAATGCCCCAAGTAGTGTAAGTGAAAAACAATTAGACGAATTAAAATTAGCTGTGACTGTAGAAGAAGAGGAGTAAATAGAATATGAAAGCGGACTGTTGATAAAGCAGTCCGTCTTTTAATGTGGAGGTTTTAGTCGCAGACTTCCTCAATGAATCTTACGAGTACTATTATCCTCACAAGATGATGACTACGCCTTGTATCTGTTATTGAAGGAAAGCCTTCATCTGTAATGGAAGTGAGTCATAAGATTCGACAATAACGGTACAACCAACATTTATAAATTGATTCAAGTAAGTAAAAATTTACAAAAATGACATAAAAGTAATAAGAATGTTATTGTTTTTTTTATACAACGACTTGATTTTTTAAAATTAATTTTGTAATATATAAATATAATCAATGATAATTCATATTTAAGGGTCCTATGTTGCTCGTTCTAACTTAATGTTTGAACCAACACTTTAACGTCGGGAGCCTGGATGTTTCGTTTTTAATAACATGCCTTGCAGTTAAAGACAAGGACGTTAGAAGAGATGAACAAGGCACCCACCTGCCAATAGCAGGTTCAAATCTCCTATAACGGCAAACACGGGACTCTTAAGATTAAATTATATTACAATAATTTGGCTTTCCGTATATATTCGGAAGCCTTTTTATTTTGTGAAAAAATGGTTTTACACTAAGGGATGATTAACATGTGTGCCATGCTTTAAAACTCATATAGCTAAAAAAGGACAGTATTACATACCTTTGTAAAGGTAAACTCACTGTAGGATATAGCTTATTTTATCTCAATAAACAATATTAATATGATAAAATAAATATAATAGTTTAGAAGTTTTTAAAGATAAGTGTAACCGCTTACTTTGAGGAGGGGGTATTCTATGAAAATATCATTATTTTTAACGTGTTTGGGGGACGTCGTTTATCCTGGTGAGGTTGGGAAGAGCGCAGTTGAACTATTGGAGCGATTAGGGTGTGAAGTAGATTTTCCGATTAAACAAACGTGCTGTGGCCAGCCGGCATATAATAGTGGCTTTCATAATGAAACGAGAGACGTGGCAAAACATATGATTCGCACATTCCAACATGCTGAATATGTTATTTCACCGTCAGGATCTTGTATAACGATGTTGCATGAATATCCACGTCTTTTCCAAGATGATCAAGATTGGCGTATATTGGCAGAGGAGCTTGCTGCCAAATCTTATGAACTAACACAATTTATTGTGGATGTATTAAATATTCATGATGTAGGTGCTGAATTTCATGCAAACGTGACTTACCATACTTCTTGTCACATGACCCGTTTACTCGGTGTAAAAGAAGCTCCTATGACTCTCTTAAAACATGTCAAAGGGTTATCGTTTTCAGAATTACCGAATAAACAGCAGTGTTGTGGATTCGGAGGTACCTTTAGTGTAAAAATGTTACCGATTTCAGAGCAAATGGTGAATGAGAAGGTTAAACATATTGAGGAAACAGATGCCGACGTGTTAGTTGGTGCTGATTTAGGGTGTTTAATGAATATAGGGGGGCGTATTGAGCGGCAGGGTAAGCCAATAAAAGTGATGCATATTGCAGAAGTGTTAAATAGTCAAGTTTAAATGGGGGGCATCTGAATGGGGATAAAAATCAGCAACGATAAATTTTTCGATCGAGTCGATAAGGGGATTAATAATCAATTTATGAGAGAGGCCGTGGCAGGAGCTCAAGAGCGACTTGAAGGCAGAAAAACAGTGACGACAGAAGCGATGGGAAACTGGGAAGACTGGCGGGATCTCTCTGAAGAAATCCGTCAGCACACACTTGAAAATCTCGACTATTATTTAGAGCAGTTTGCAGAAAATGTGGCTGAACAAGGAGGTCATGTATTTTTTGCAGCTAATGCAGAAGAAGCAAATAACTATATCAGTCAAGTGGTGAAAAAGAAACAAGCTAAAAAAATAATAAAATCTAAATCAATGGTAACAGAGGAGATTGGTTTAAATGAAGCGTTGGAGCAGGTAGGATGTGATGTGATTGAATCGGATTTAGGTGAATGGATTCTTCAGTTGGACGATCATGATCCACCTTCACACATTGTTGTACCAGCACTTCATAAGAACAAGGAGCAAATTAGAGACACATTTCATGAAAAAAGAGAGTATAAACAAACGTCCAACCCAAACGAACTAGCTCTTTTTGCCAGAGAACAGTTGAGACAAGAATTTCTTACTGCAGACGTAGGTATTACAGGCTGTAACTTTGCTGTGGCAGAATCGGGGTCTATTTCGCTAGTGACTAATGAGGGAAACGCTAGATTAGCTACGACCTTGCCAAAGACACAAATCACTGTCATGGGAATGGAACGAATTGTACCAACTTGGAAGGAATTGGACATTTTAGTTAGTATGCTATGTAGAAGTGCGGTTGGGCAAAAGTTGACAAGTTATATTACTGGTTTAACGGCTGGAAAAGGAGCTGGCGATGTAGATGGTCCTGAAGAATGTCATATCGTCATCGTTGATAACGGACGGTCAAATATTTTAGGAACTCGATTCCAATCAGCATTACAATGTATCCGTTGTGCTGCCTGTATTAATGTTTGTCCAGTATATCGACATGTAGGTGGTCACTCATATGGATCTATCTACCCAGGGCCGATCGGCGCAGTCTTAACCCCTTTGCTAGAAGGTTATGAAGACTATAAAGAATTGCCATATGCCTCTTCGCTCTGTGCTGCTTGTACGGATGCTTGCCCTGTAAAAATACCATTACACGAACTGCTGATTGAGCATCGGCGTGAAATCGTTGAGAATTCAGGGCACTCTACATTTGCTGAAAAATTAGCTATGAAAGGATACGCGTTTGCTGCGAGCCATCCCGGTTTATATAAGGTCGGGTCTAGCCAAGCGCCAAGTTTCATAAAATCAGTGGCAAAAGGAGAGGAAGATGGTAAAGGGAAAGGGCCGGGCCCGGTTAAGTTGTGGACTAGTATACGTGACTTACCTGAATCGGGAGGCGAATCATTCAGGAAATGGTTTAGTGAGCGTGAGAAAGGTGGGAGTGGAGAATGAGTCGAGGAACGATTTATAATAAAGATACTTTTTTAACCAACGTGGCTAATCAGCTTGGACGAAAACGACAGACTTCTTCTGTTTCTTTACCTAAGTGGAAAAAATCGCCTCAATATGATGTGTTTAGTGAGTTATCTGAAGATGCTTTACTTGATGAATTTGTTAAACAGTGCGAAGCGATTCATACAGAAGTCATCGTCACAGAGATGAAGGAAATCCAGAAGGTCTGTGAACAAGTAATTCATGATCTCGGTGGAGAATCTCTCGTCTATTGGGAGGATCCTAGATTTATTAAATACGGTATAGATAATGTACTTGAAAAAAAGAGAGAGACAGGAATGGACATATATGAATGGTCATCAACGAAAGGGACTTTTAATATTGAAAAAGCAGAAAGCGCTAATATAGGCCTCACATTTTCTGACGTGACATTGGCTGAATCGGGAACTGTTGTATTATTTAGTGATAAAGGTAAAGGACGCTCAGTAAGCCTCCTGCCAAAAACATATATGGCGATTATACCAAAAAGTACACTAGTTCCAAGAATGACACAAGCAACAGATATAATTCATGAGCGGATTAAAGCAGGTGAAAAGCCGCCCTCTTGTATTAATTTTATTTCTGGACCAAGTAATTCGGCAGATATTGAGTTAAGGTTAGTAGTAGGGGTGCACGGGCCTGTCCGTGTGACGTATGTTGTGATAGAAGATGAATAAAGTTAATGGATTATACTTTTAAAAGCTATCGGGTAAAGTAATGACCATTTTTTATATAACATAGTAGTGATGTCTTGAAGGACTGGGTAGCGTGGACTTAGACAGCTAATCTAGTGGGAGGGAATGAGGTCTTTTTAGAGAAGATAAGCCTAAAAAATAAGGTGCTCCCATAGTGTGGCTTATTGGGAACACCTTATTTTTATTTTGCAACCTTTTCTAAATTTCCGTTTTTATCCATTCGGAATGAAGGCGCATGCCTGTCGCTCGGCTCTTCTTCAAGAACTGCCATACGTCTGGCGCGATCCATAATTTGAATGATTGACTGATAGTCTTCTTCAATTGATTCATATTCTTTTTTAAGCTGATTATACTTTTCCTCAATGGTGGACATTCTTTGTTTTAACTCTTCATTTTCTTGTTCAAGTAATGTTGATTTAGTTCCATTCTCGTTAAATGTTTCAAGAAATTTAATTACTTCAGTCATCGTTAACTCATGAGTGTTTGTGTGTTTTACTGTTTGCACAGGCCTTGTTATGCTAGGAGTGAGATTTAACTCCGGCATAGCTGAGAATTCTGTTGTTACTTGAGGCTCGAAGGTCGTGTAATGAGGTTTAGCCTCTTTAGCAAGCTGGCGTTTTCGTTGCTTGCGATGCTTCTTTGCTAGTTTAATTGCATCTTCATATTTATCCCTTACGACTGCATTCCAACGAAAACCACAAGCGGCTGATGTTCGGTTTAGTGCATCGCCTACTTCATCAAAGGCATTTAATTGGGTACTACCTTCACGAATGTGGCGCAATACAGTTTCGGCTAATAATAGATCATCTTCATGGGACCACGCATCTTGTCTTACTTTCATCTCTTTTCATCCTTTCTGTTATAAAAGTGGTGTCTATGAGCCATTTCTATTAATTGGAAGAAAGGTAGACAGCTAACTGTCATTCTCAATCTTCAGCTTTTTGACACGCACTATAAGTCTTTTATAATAAGATGGACAAAGAAAGATGAAAGTATACTATAAAAAAGAATTGAGTTTTAGTGAAAGTTGTTAATCGTGCTTCTTTTTTCTTTCCGAAAAATAGTCAAGCCGTTTTTGAACGGTCTTTTCATAGCCATTTGATGATGGGTCATAAAAGCGGCGTGTTTTCAAGTGATCAGGCAAATATTGCTGGGCGACATAATGGTTCTCATAATTGTGTGGATATAAATAACCATCACCATGCCCAAGCTTAGTAGCACCTTTGTAATGGGAATCACGTAAATGAATTGGAACATCACCAGATTTTTCTGTTGCAACGGTATCAAGAGCCTTGTCTATACCTGTAATAATTGCATTACTTTTTGGAGCTGTTGCTAAATAGACGGCAGCTTCCGCGAGAGGAAGTCTCGCTTCGGGCATCCCTACAAATTCAACAGCTTGAAAGGCTGCTTGAGCAATTAATAAAGCATTAGGATCGGCAAGGCCAATATCTTCAGCAGCATGCACGTAAAGGCGCCGTGCAATAAAGCGGGGATCCTCTCCTGCATAGATCATTTTAGCTAGCCAATATAGTGTGGCGTCTGCATCTGATCCTCGAATGCTCTTTATAAAGGCGGAGATCGTGTCGTAATGGTTATCTCCAGCTTTATCATAACGGATCATCCGTTTTTGGATGGATGCCTCTGCTATTTCTAGATCGATTGTAATAACCTCGTCTTTATCAGGGTCTGTTGTCAAAACAGCTAATTCTACAGCGTTTAGAGCGGTTCTGGCATCCCCATTGGCTATATTAATCAAATGCTTGTATGCTTCTTCCTTCATATCAATCTTATAATTTCCAAATCCCCTTTCTCTATCGGTTAATGCTTGCTCAATAACACGTTTAATATCCTCATCGTTTAACGATTCCAATTTAAATAAGCGCGATCTGGAAATAAGAGCAGGATTTACTTCGAACATGGGGTTTTCAGTGGTGGCACCTATTAAAATAACTGTTCCATCTTCAACATATGGTAGGAGAGCATCCTGCTGGCCTTTATTAAAACGATGTATTTCATCAATAAACAAAACCGTTTTTACTTGATCAAACATTAACCGGTCTTTTGCACTAGCAACTATATCACGAACATGTTTAATACCAGCGGTAACAGCGTTAATTTGCTCGAATTTTGCGGAAGTCGTGTTAGCGATTACTTTTGCTAAAGTGGTTTTCCCAGTCCCTGGAGGGCCGTGAAAAATCATCGGTGTCAGTCTATCAGCCTCAATGGCACGTCTTAATAGTTGTCCTTTTCCAATGATATGATGTTGTCCAATCACTTCATTAAGTGTTCTCGGTCGCATTCTGGCAGCTAGCGGCCCTTTTGGAGCAGGAGCATTAGAATAATTAAATAAATCCACGTTAAGCTTCTCCTTTATTTGTAAACTAGTTTGGGTATATGAGTTACTTCTAAAGATTTACAACGAATAGCGTTCAAGGGATAAAAGGGATGTAAAAGTAGTCTATAGTTAGTAGTATAAACCTCTATTTTACTCAATGCTTGGGATAGATAAGGAATACCCTGCCTTAGTCCCTTTTAGTTGCATAAAAAGTGAATCATCGATAAAATGCTAGTGTTTAGCAATGTTAAGTCATTTTACTTGTACATTGTTATAGATAGCTCAGTGATCCTAATTCTATGCTATAATGAATCTAAGATCAGAACAAGGGAAATGGTGTGGAAGAAATCAGGAAGGACATTTAAAATGACAGTAAGCAAAGGGCTACATTATACAGAAACGCCTTGGTTTCGGTGGGGCGTTTTTCTCATGGGACTTATTGTAATGAGTTTTGGAATTGCATTAATGATTACTGCCGATTTAGGTAGTGCACCATGGGATGTTCTACACATCGGTTTGACAACACATTTTGGGTTCACAATCGGTACTTGGACTGTTATCATGGGTTTTCTTTTACTTTTGTTATCGGTTATCTTAACGAAAGAATGGCCGAAATTGGGTGCTTACTTAAATATGCTGTTAGTTGGAGGATTTGTAGATTTATTTTTATTTTTGATGGACACACCTCATATATTCGTACTTAAATTGGCCATGCTTCTAGTAGGAATTTTAATTATGGGGTTTGGGATTGGTTTATATATTTCTCCACAATGTGGGGCAGGTCCAAGAGATAGCGTCATGCTCGCACTCTCCCTGAAAACGGGGATGTCTGTAGCGAGAGTGCGGGTCCTCATGGAAATATGTGTTCTTTTTATTGGGTGGCTCCTAGGAGGCCCTGTCTTTATAGGTACAATTTTATTCAGTTTACTTATCGGTCATATAACGGCTCTGTCGTTAAGTTTTTGTCAACAATGGTTAGATAGAAGAGTGGAAAGAGGGATGCAAGTTGAAAATATCAACTAAAGGCCGTTATGGTCTCACTATTATGATTGCTTTAGCAAAAAAGTATGGAGATGGACCTATTTCATTAAAGTCAATTGCAAAGGAACATAACCTATCAGAACATTACTTAGAGCAACTAATAGCTCCCCTTAGAAATGCGCAGCTAGTAAAAAGTGTTAGAGGTGCTTACGGTGGTTACATGCTTGGAAAAGAAGCTGGTGATATTACAGCTGGTGATATCATTCGTGTATTGGAAGGGCCTATCACACCGGTAGAAATCATCGACGATGAGGAGCCGGCAAAGCGAGACTTGTGGATTAAAATTCGCGATGCTGTTAAAGATGTGCTTGATGCCACAACTCTTGAAGATTTGGCTAACTTTGAAGATAAAGGTGATCAGGAATATTATATGTTTTACATTTAAGTTATATAAAGGTGTGAACAAGTTCTATGAATAGAATCTATTTAGATCATGCCGCAACCTCACCGGTGCATTCTGATGTGGTAGCAGCTATGAAACCATATTATGAGACCTTTTTTGGGAATCCGTCAAGTATTCATCATTTTGGTAGAGAGGCTCGTCGAGGACTTGATGAATCGCGAGAATATATAGCTAAAACCATTGGTGCAGCGTTCGATGAGATCATTTTCACGAGTGGCGGGACAGAAGCTGACAACCTTGCCATTAGAGGATATGCGGAAGCCAATATGTCCAAAGGGACCCATTTAATTACGACTAAAATTGAACATCACGGTGTTTTGCATGCTTTTCACTATTTGGAGCGACAAGGGTTTTCAGTCACCTATTTAGATGTAGATGATACTGGAAAAGTCACCGTTGAACAGGTGGAAAAAGCCTTAACTGATGAGACAATTCTCGTATCAATTATGTATGGAAACAATGAAGTGGGGACGGTTCAACCAATTGCCTCCATCGGACGACTCCTCAGTTCTCATCAGGCAGTCTTTCATACTGATGCAGTGCAAGCAATCGGCACTAAATCTATAAATGTTAATGAGTTAGGTGTTGATTTTTTAGCAGCAGCAGGACATAAAATAAATGGACCTAATGGTATTGGATTTCTTTATGCACGAAAAGGGCGTGCATTTGCGCCACTATTATTTGGTGGAGAACAAGAAAAAAAACGTCGAGCTGGAACGGAAAATGTACCAGGTGTTATTGGAATGGCAAAAGCTTTATATATTGCAGAAAAAGAGCGAATTGGACGGAATGAAAGCTATCGTCATTTTCGGCAGATTATGCTGAGTACGTTTGATAGCGGGCAGATTAATTACATTGTTAACGGTTGTGAGAAAGCCCGTCTAGATCATATTTTTAACGTTAGCTTTCCAGGAATAAACGTGGAATCATTGCTAATGAACCTAGATTTAGAAGGGGTAGCTGTATCAAGTGGATCAGCTTGCACGGCAGGTTCAATTGATCCATCACATGTCCTAACAGCAATGTTTAACGATGAATCGCGCAGTCATTCTGCTGTGCGTTTCAGCTTTGGGTATGGCAATACCGAAGACCAAGTACGAAAAGCGGCTGAGGTTACAGTAGCCGTTGTAAAGCGTCTTATGAATATAGATTGAAATTAAAGGAGGTGGGAGCATTGACCTCTCACTTAACATCTAAACGAAAAGAAGATATCCGTGTCGTTGTAGGGATGTCAGGAGGAGTGGATTCCTCCGTGACTGCTCACCTTCTAAAAGAAGAGGGCTATCAAGTCATTGGCATTTTTATGAAGAATTGGGACGATACTGATGAGAATGGCATTTGTACGGCAACAGAAGATTATAATGACGTCATACGCGTATGTAATCAACTCGAGATTCCTTACTATGCTGTAAACTTTGAAAAACAGTATTGGGATAAAGTTTTCACCTATTTTCTTGATGAATACAAGTCAGGACGAACACCTAACCCTGATGTTATGTGTAATAAGGAAATCAAATTTAAAGCATTTCTAGACCATGCAATGTCTCTTGGTGCAGATTATGTGGCAACAGGACATTATGCTCAAGTACGACGTAAGAATGGGACTGTAGAATTATTACGAGGCAAGGATCGTAATAAGGATCAGACTTATTTTTTAAATGCCCTTAGTCAAGAGCAATTACAGCATGTGATGTTTCCATTAGGACACCTAGAGAAACCGAAGGTCCGAGAAATTGCTAAAGAAGCTGAACTGGTCACAGCTACGAAAAAAGACAGCACAGGTATTTGCTTCATAGGCGAAAGGAATTTTAAACAGTTCCTAAGTGAATACTTGCCTGCCCAACCTGGTGACATGCAGACGTTAGATGGAGAAGTAAAAGGACAGCACGATGGCTTAATGTACTATACTCTTGGACAACGTCAAGGACTGGGAATCGGAGGATCTGGTGAACCGTGGTTCGTCATTGATAAAGATGTAGAAAATAATATTTTGCTTGTAGGACAAGGCTTTCATCATCCTGCTCTCTATGCTAATGGATTGATTGCAGAGGATGTTAACTGGATTTCAGGAAAGCTTCCAGAAAATCCGTTTAGCTGTACAGTAAAGGTCCGCTATCGCCAAGAGGACCAGCGGGTACGGGTGGAGCCAAAATCAAACGGGACAATGATTGTTCATTTTGAGGAGCCAGAGCGAGCGGTTACACCTGGACAAGCTGTCGTGTTCTATGATGGAGACGTTTGTATGGGTGGAGGGACAATTGACCAAGTCATAAAGGGCTGATAAAGCGAGTCAGTCCTTTTCGCTTTTGAGATTTTTATTTAGGATATTAGAGGGGGAATATGGAATGACAAAAAACGAACGTGCTGTTAAAGAAATGCAGGAAGGGAATTTGGAAGAAGCGGCGAAACTACTTAATGAAGCTATTGAAGAAAATCCTGAAGATGCTATTGCGTATACAAATTTCGGAAATTTACTAGCTGCAGTAGGCGAAGAAGAAAAGGCCATTATCTTTTTTGAAAAAGCAATGGCGTTAGATGAACAACAGGCAACTGCGTATTATGGAAAAGGAAATGTCTTGTACAATCAGGAAGATTATAAAGGGGCTATTGATAGTTATCAGAAAGCGATGTCTCACGGTCTTCATGAGGGCGATGTATATTACATGACAGGAATGAGCTTTTATCATCTAAGTGATTTTTTAAGAGCTTTACCTAGTTTAAGCAGGGCTGTAGAATTAAATCCTGAAGATGTGGATGCTCGCTTTCATTATGCTTTATGCTTAGCTCAAACAGACCAAATCACTGATGCTATTCCTCATTTCGAGAAAGTAAATGAGTTAGATCCAGGCCATGCAGATAGCCACTTTAACTTAGGTGTAGCATATGCCTACAACGAGGATGTGTCAGGAGCCTTGGCCATGTTTAATAAAGCGCTTGAGATTCAACCTAACCATGCACTTGCATCAAATGGTAAGCAGCGTATGGAGGAGTTTCTTCATAAAGGACAATAGTTAAAGTAAAAGGGGCATTAGGATGAATCACTTAAATGAGGGTCGTGAAGATTATATTAAAGGTGAACTTCTTCATCTAATTTTTCATAACGAAGAGTCCCTTTATACAGTGGCCAAAGTAAGAGTTAATGAAGCTTCTCAGAAAATAGACGACAAAGAGATAACAGTAGTCGGTATGATGACAGAGCCAGATCAAGAAGTCACTTACGAGTTTAAAGGTGCCATGTCAGAGCATCCACGATTTGGTCGGCAGTTTAAGTTTGTTCAATTCAAAAAAGTATTGCCAGAAACAGAGCAAGGGATCATTTTATACTTATCAAGCGATCGATTTCCAGGGATTGGACGTAAAACAGCTCAAGTGATCGTAGAACAATTGGGAATTACTTGTATTTCGAAAATTCTAGAGAATCCTGCTGTTTTAGATGAGGTCCCTAAGTTAGCCAAAGATAAAGCTCAGCATGTGTATAAAACACTGCTAGAAGATCAAGGGATTGAACAAATTTTATTGAAGCTCTATGAGTTTGGTTTTGGCGTTCAATTAGCTATGAAAGTTTACAAAGCATATCAGACTGAAGCGTTAGACATTATTCAAACAAATCCGTATCGAATGGTTGAAGATGTAGAAGGGATAGGTTTTGGGCGTGCTGATTTAATAGGCAGGAAACAAGGTATAATCGGTAGTCATCCTGACCGCCTAAAAGCAGCTATCCATTACGTTCTTCATGACGAATCTCTAAGTGCTGGGCATGTTTATTCCAAAAATGAAACAATCGTTAAAGAAGCAAAATGGCTGTTAGAAAAAGATACACAGGACGATATTTCCCCTTTAGATATTGCAAATGAAGTGATTGCTCTCGGCGAGGAAGGCAAAATTATCGTTGAAGGGGACAGAATGTTCCTTCCATCGCTATATTTTGCAGAACAAGGGATTGTCACTAATTTACACCGGCTTATGGCCTTTGAAACCGATTTAGATGAATTTCCAGAATCAGAATTTTTGAAGGCACTAGGCCAAGTGGAAGAAATGCTAGGGATTACTTATGCTTCATCTCAAAAAGAAGGTATACAACAAGCGTTACAATCTCCAATGTTAATATTAACCGGGGGACCTGGCACTGGTAAAACGACCGTCATTAAAGGATTAGTTGAAGTATTTGGCATGCTTAAGGGCGTGTCGATTGATCCAGAAGATTATAAAAGGAAGAAAGAACCTTTTCCAATTCTTATGGCTGCGCCTACCGGACGAGCCGCAAAACGTATGAGCGAATCGACGGGTTTACCTGCCTCTACGATTCACCGTTTACTTGGGTATAAAGGAGAAGATAGTACTTGGTTTGAAAAAGGTGAGGGTGAGCAATTAGAAGGAAAAATGATTATCGTAGACGAAATGTCAATGGTGGATACATGGCTTGCAAATCAGCTGTTAAAAGCGATTCCAGATGGTATGCAAGTGATTTTAGTTGGAGATGAAGATCAACTGCCATCTGTTGGGCCTGGACAAGTGTTGGCAGATTTACTTACATCTGACTGCATTCCAGCAGTACGGCTGACAGATATTTATCGCCAATCAGAAGGGTCTCAAATTATTGAATTTTCCCATCAAATTAAAGAAGGAACCTTACCAGACTTTATAGACCGTTCAAGTGATGATTTACGCTTTTTTCCATGTGAACAATCAGATGTTCCTAAAGCGGTTAAACAAATCTGTGAGCGCGCAATTGAGAAAGGATTCTCTGCTAAAGATATTCAAGTGTTAGCACCTATGTATAGAGGTGTGGCAGGTGTGGAAAATTTAAATGATATGCTACAAACTTTATTCAATCCTAAGTCGGACAAAAAAAAGGAAGTGCCATTCGGTGATGTCGTTTACCGGAGTGGCGATATGGTCTTACAGCTAGTTAATAACCCAGAAGAGAATGTGTTTAACGGTGATAGGGGCGAAATTATCGCCATTAAAACGGGTAAAGAAGCTGGTGAGAAGCATACAGAAATTATTATATCATTTGATGGTGAAGAGGTCAGTTATACGCGACCTGATTTAACCCAGATAACGCATGCCTATTGTTGTTCAATTCACAAATCACAAGGAAGTGAATTTCCTATTGTTATCATGCCTGTTGTCCGGGGCTATTATCGTATGCTCAGAAAAAAATTGATTTATACGGGAGTGACACGAGCTAAGAATTTTCTTCTTCTGTGTGGAAGTTGGGAGTCTTTGCAGCTAGCTGTAGAAACAAATACAGAGGAAAACAGACAAACAACATTAAAAGAAAAACTAGCCGATCAATCATTGGAAATTGAATACACGAATGAATCAAAGGGTGCGATGAAAGACTAAGAATGTTCGAAGGGAGTGGGGTCCTTGAGAACATTTGAGAAGGTCAAGGGTGCACCCGTTTTTCATGGGCAAAAACGCCGTCTGCTCGGTAAGATAGCTGACCTTGCTTACAATGAGAGCACGGGTCATATTTCAGGTTACTTGATCCAGCGACGCAATTGGTGGGCAAAAAACACATTTCTTCCTTTGTCAGCTACATTTACACGTTCACAGTCAAGCTTTATTCTTCATGAATCGCAACGGTTGTTACCTATGAATGATTCTGACCGACGTGTCTTCCACGGCACTGATCGACTGACAGGTCGTGCGGTATACAATGAGGAAGGAGACATCATAGGTATCGTTGAGGATGTATATTTTTTACCAGATTCGGGGAGAATTTTAGGGTATGAACTGACGGAAGGGTTGTTTGAAGATATTCAACGCGGTTTTTTCGTCAAAAAGACAGGGGATATGACTGTCACCAAGCACGGGCAGGAACTTCTCCTTCATAATTAACTTACCCAGAGTGGAGTGACTGACTATGAAGTGCCCGAATTGTAGCGGCAGGGATATTGGTAAAATTGGCACTAACCAATACTATTGCTGGAGCTGTTATATTGAACTATCCATCTCGAATGGACAATTACACCTCCACCAGGTGGAAGCAGACGGATCGTTAAGCTCCCTTGACGATTTATTTACAGAAGACGAAAGACAGATTGACTTATAATTCAAAAGATGGGGGATGATCATCGTGAGAACCCTAGCATCATTAGCTATAATCGGAGCAGGCGCTTTTGCTTACGCTGCTTCTATGAATAGCAAAACGAAAAACCGGTGGAAGAGAAGGATGCCTTCTATGATTAATTTTCGTTTTATGGAAGACATCATGCCTAGAAAGCGTACTATGAGGCAAATGAGAAGGCAGATGAATAAAGCTTTTTCATAAAGATCTTTTTCTAAAAAGTATAAGTAGAAACGCTTTATCTCATTTTCACCACTTATATTCGAGAAAGCGATACGTTTTCTAATGTGTGATCATTAATAGAGGCAGTCGTCCCAGACACTGCCTCTTTCTACATACTTCTAATGAGAAGGTTAAGCTTTAAAAGGAGGAGAGCTTGTCTCATGACAAATATCGAGCTTAAACGGCGTATTTTCTCCCTTGTCTTTGTTTTATTAATCATTTTATTGGTCGTTTCTCTCATTTTTCTATATAGGTACCTTTCACCTATTTTAAAGCCTACTTTGAAAATTATAGCACCGTTTTTGCTTTCAGGTTTTATCGTTTACTTACTGCATCCTCTTGTTGAAAAGTTAGAATCTCATGGTATTCCAAGACCTTTATCAATCCTTATTATATTTGTCATTTTATTGTTAGGAATTGCAGCAGCTATTTTTAAAGCTACACCTTACATTATTAATGAAGGGAAAGAACTTTTAGAACAACTACCAGAATTGGCGAATACATATAGGCAATTATCTGCCTCACTCAGTGATCAATCTTCCTATTTACCTGAAACGTTTCAAAGAAGAATGGACCAATGGATTCAACGAGGAGAATCTTGGGTCGCTGCTTCAGTTGAACAATTCGGGATACTGTTGTTAAATTTACTGGATTGGGTGCTGTTTTTAGTTGTTATCCCTTTTATAGCATTTTACGGCTTGAAAGATTATCCTTTACTAAAGAAAACTGTCTGGTACTTAACCCCGAAGAAAATGCGACCAGAAGGAAAGCAACTCATAAAAGAAGTGGATCAGACACTGGGTTCTTATATTCGTGGGCAGCTTATCATCTGTCTCATTGTGGGTCTTTTAGCGTGGCTAGGATTCTGGATTATTAATATGCCCTATGGCATACTGTTAGCAATCGTGATTGGTATTACGAATGTTATTCCTTATTTTGGACCTGTGCTAGGAACAGTTCCTGTAGTCTTATTAGCTTTAACGGAATCACCCCTATTGGTTGTTAGTGGCTTAGCAGTTATTTTAATTATCCAATTAGTAGAGGGAAATATACTTGCTCCTGTCATTATAGGAAAGAGCATTCATACTCACCCTCTTCTTATCATTCTTGCCCTTGTGGCTGGAAATGAAATAGGGGGTATTATCGGTCTCATTATTGCTGTGCCGTTGTTAGCTGTCATAAAAATTCTCTTGCTTCATTTCAGGCGGCTTATTAGAGAAAGGAGAGGTATATATGATTGACAAATAGCTGCTACATTTCTATAATTACGTGTATAAACGCTACATAATTAAAACTTGATGACGGAGCCCACATAATTGCAGTCCATTCAGGATACGGATAATACTGTATCTCAGAGAGAGATTTCCATGGCTGAAAGAAATTTCGAATGAAGGGTAATTATTAGCTACTCCTGAAAGCAGAGAAAACCTGCCGGTGCACAACCGTTACAATGTGACAAGGTGATAGACATTGTGTATGTCTGTAACTAGGGTGGTACCGCGTGATAATAATTCTCGTCCCTTTTTTAGAGGGAGGAGTTTTTTTGTTTTTAACTAACAAGAAGGCAGTCTTAGACATGCTAAATGTGTATCGAGGAAGGACATACTCATTTTTGTATATAAAAGAAGGAGGAAAGAATATGAGACATTTAACATCTGCTGAAGTAAGACAAATGTATCTCGATTTTTTTAAGGAGAAGGGACATAATGTTGAGCCTAGTGCTTCTCTAGTTCCGCATGAAGATCCATCGTTATTATGGATCAACAGTGGTGTCGCCACGTTAAAAAAATATTTTGATGGAAGAGTGATCCCAGATAATCCACGGATCGTAAACGCGCAAAAATCTATTCGGACAAATGATATTGAGAATGTGGGTAAGACAGCGCGTCACCATACTTTTTTTGAAATGCTAGGTAACTTTTCTATTGGAGATTATTTTAAAAAAGAAGCGATTCATTGGGCGTGGGAATTTCTTACAAGTGAGAAGTGGATAGGATTTGATCCAGAAAAATTAGCTGTGACAATCTATCCGGAAGACGAAGAAGCCTATAACATTTGGCATAATGATATCGGTTTGCCAGAAGCCCGAATTATTCGATTAGAAGAAAATTTTTGGGATATAGGGGAAGGCCCATGTGGACCGAATACAGAAATTTTCTATGATCGTGGTGCTGAGTACGGAGATGATCCGAATGATCCAGAAATGTTTCCTGGTGGAGAAAATGAGCGTCATTTAGAAGTATGGAACCTTGTTTTTTCTCAATTTAATCATAATCCCGATGGAAGTTATACACCACTTCCTAAAAAGAATATTGATACGGGAATGGGTTTGGAAAGAATGGTGTCTGTGATTCAGGATGCGAAAACGAACTTTGATACCGATTTATTTTTACCGATCATTAAATTAACTGAAGAAATTTCTAGACAAAAGTACGGTAAGGATACAGAAAACGATACAGCTTTTAAAGTAATCGCTGATCATATTCGTACAGTGACATTTGCTGTTTCTGATGGGGCCTTGCCTTCTAATGAAGGTCGTGGGTACGTATTGCGTCGATTATTGAGAAGAGCAGTACGTTATGCAAAACATCTTAATATTCATGAACCGTTTATGTATAAGCTCGTGCCTGTAGTGGGAAGTATTATGCAAGATTTTTATCCAGAAGTTGTTAATAAGCAAGAGTTTATTGAACGAGTTGTCCGCATCGAGGAAGAAAGATTTCATGAGACGCTAAATGAAGGGCTTGGGATGTTAAATACACTCATCGATAAAGCAAAAGCCGAAAACACAACGACTATTTCTGGTAGAGATGGCTTCCGATTATATGATACTTACGGCTTCCCAGTTGATTTAACAGAAGAGTATGTAGCGGATGCCGGTTTAACACTTAATCGAGAAGAGTTTGATAGCGAAATGGAAAAGCAACGAGAACGTGCGAGAGCTGCTAGACAAGATTCTGGCTCGATGCAATTACAGGATGATGTTTTAGGGCATATCACAGATGAAAGTGAATTTATTGGATACTCTCAGAAAGAGAGCCCAGCCATCGTAAAAGCAATTGTCAAAGATAAAAAGTTGACAGATGTGGCGACTGAAGGTGATGACGTTCATGTTATTTTGGACAGGACTCCTTTTTATGCGGAAAGTGGTGGGCAAGTGGCAGATAATGGCACGTTATCTAATCGTAATGTGACATTAAAGGTCAAGGATGTTCAAAAAGCACCGAACGGGCAAAATCTTCACCTTGTCCACGTCGTATCAGGCGTATTAAACGTTCGTGAGGAATTAATAGCCTCAATTGATGACCGAGCACGAGCAGCTATTGTGAAAAATCATACAGCAACTCATTTACTTCATCAAGCATTAAAAGATGTGTTAGGCGATCATGTGAATCAAGCAGGTTCTCTTGTGCAAGAAGATCGCTTAAGATTTGATTTCTCACACTTAGGGCAATTAACTGAAAGTGAATTAGAACAGATTGAAACGATTGTCAATGAAAAGATATGGGAAGGAATTGCTGTTGAGACAATGGTGAAAACATTGTCTGAAGCGAAGGAAATGGGGGCTATGGCTCTTTTCGGTGAGAAATATGGAGAAACAGTTAGAGTCGTCCAAGTAGATAATTATAGCTTAGAGCTTTGTGGAGGCTGTCATGTGAATAATACCGCAGAAATTGGTTTATTTAAAATTGTTTCCGAGGCAGGTATTGGAGCAGGAGTCCGCCGTGTAGAAGCCGTTACCGGGAAAAAAGCATACGAATATATGACGACTCAATTAGAGCAACTAAAGAAAGCAGCAAGCTTATTAAAAACGAATGTTAATGAATTGCCTTTACGCGTTGAGCAACTTCAAAAACAATTAAAAGAAAAAGAAAAAGAAAATGAATCTTTATCGAGTAAATTAGCTCAATTCCAAGCTGGAAACCTTATGGATGATTTACAAGAAATCAGTGGAGTGAAGTTGCTTGTAAAGCAAGTATCTGTTTCTGATATGAATTCATTGAGGAAGATGGCCGATTCCTTGAAGGAAAAGCTTGAATCAGGTATATTAGTGCTTGCCACAGTTAATGGAGAAAAAGTCAGTATTGTGGCGAGCGTCTCGAAGGATTTAATAAAAGACGGACACCATGCAGGATCTATTGTTAAAGAAGTGGCTTCAATGTGTGGTGGCGGCGGAGGTGGGCGTCCTGATATGGCCCAAGCTGGTGCTAAGGACCCATCAAAGTTAGCAGAAGCGTTAGACATAGTTCCTGAATTAGTAAAAAGAAATGTCTAAATGTACAACAATCGTGTACAATAGTAGATAGACATATAAACTCATAATGGAACGGGTAATTAACCTTTTCTTTAATAGGAAAGAAAGGTGAGGGTATAATGAGTTCAATGGACAGAACAATGAAATTCAATTTTAATGATGATTCAATGGATGAGGATGTGAAAGATGTTCTTCTAACAGTTTATACGTCATTAGAAGAAAAAGGATATAACCCTATCAATCAAATTGTCGGGTATTTATTATCTGGGGATCCTGCCTACATTCCGCGTCATAAAGATGCTAGGACACTCATTCGTAAAATTGAACGAGATGAATTAATTGAAGAGCTCGTACGCTCCTATCTTGCGCAACATCAAAAGGAGAAATCATGAAGATTTTAGGCCTGGATGTAGGCACGAAAACGATCGGTGTAGCAGTAAGTGACGAATTAGGCTGGACTGCTCAAGGTGTCGAGACAATAAAGAGAGAAGAAAATGACCTTGATAAGGCATTTGAAAGGCTTGAGGAACTTATTGCAGAGCACCATATTGCAAAAATTGTGGTAGGTCTCCCAAAAAATATGAATGGAACTATTGGGCCGAGCGGTGAAGCGTGTCAGCAGTTTGCTAAAGAGCTAAGTCAACGTACTGGTTTAAAGGTGGAGATGTGGGATGAACGTTTGTCTACAGTGGCTGCTGAACGTATGCTTGTTAGCGCAGATGTAAGTCGTAAAAAAAGAAAAAAAGTTATTGATAAGATGGCTGCAGTGATGATATTACAAGGCTATTTGGATAGACAAAATTAAGGAGGCAACTAATATGGTAGAATATCGAATGAATGAAGCTAGTGATGATGATCGAATCGTTATTCCAGATGAAAATGGTGATGAGCATTTATTTCAAGTTTTGTTCACCTTTGATGTGGATTCCACAGGTAACTCATACATGGTATTAGCTCCCGAGGGATCAAATGAGAGTGAAGAAGATGAGGTTGAAGTGCATGCCTTTCGGTATGAGGAACCTGAAGGTGGAGAACTTTCCCTCTATGCTATTGAAACAGATGAAGAATGGAACATGGTTGAAGAGCTCTTAAATACATTTGCTGACGGTGAACTAGAAGAGGAAAATTAAGCCTTAAATGTTTAAGAGTTTCGATGTTTCACTTGCTGAAACGAGTTCGTAGAACCTGATAGCTATCTGCTGTCAGGTTTTTTATTTTTGACGAAATAACGTGCCCTATGCCATCAAGATAGAGGGGGGAATAAAAGAGACAAGTTCTATGACCTTTACTAGTGTATAAAAGTCATGAAGTAGAATGAATACCTAAATAATATTCATTCTCTTCTCTAAAACGTCTTTGCAAATAATGCGCTATATTTCTACACAATTAAACAAATGTTTAGGTTTAACGTCACGAAAAATATTAACGAAGAAAATAAAAACAAACTTCGCAATGATGTTTTTAAATGAATTCATCGAATTTTGTCAAATATATAGTATAATAGGGGAGGTGAAAGGGGTGGCCCATGTGTCAAATAAGAAAAAATTGAAAGAAAAACATAAATTAAAAATGGAAGAAAATAAGAAAGAGGCAAGTCTAGTAAGAAAAATTGTCCTCATTTTCTTTATGAGTATTATCGTCATTGGCATTATAGCTGTATTTGTTGGTTATCGTTACATCATCGGCAGTATTGGCCCTGTGGATGAAAATGATGAAAACGTGATTGAGGTTACGATCCCAATCGGTTCGAATACCTCTACTATAGCTGATGTACTTGAGGAAGCCGGTGTTATTAATAGTGCAACGATGTTTACTTATTATGTCCGTTTTCAAAATGAGTCTGGCTTTCAAGCAGGTGAATATCATTTAACAAGGTCAATGAGCATGGAGGAAATTATTGATCAATTAAAAGAAGGTCGTGTCTTTGAAGATTATGCGATTTCGTTTACTATTCCAGAGGGTCTTTGGGTTGAAGATGTCTTTGAAAGAGTTGCGTCGGAAACAGACTTAGAACAAGATGAATTATTGACACTTGCCAGAGATGAAGATTATTTGAACGAACTTATTGAAAATTACGATTTTCTTGATGAATCTATTCTTGATGAAGCGATTAGAGAACCATTAGAAGGCTATTTATTTCCAGCGAGATATGACTTTGTTAATGAAGAACTGGAGCCCGAAGAAGTGATTGAAGCCATGCTAGATCGTACTAGCTCTGTCCTTGCAAGCTTACCGATCGAAAATATGGATGATACGTTTCATGAATTGATGACAAAAGCTTCTATTATTGAAGGAGAAGCGATTACTGATGAAGAGAGAACGACTATATCAGGTGTCATAGAAAATCGTCTCCAAGCAGGAATGCCGCTACAAATGGACCCAACCATTGCTTATGCCCATGGGGAACATTTGTCACGTACACTGTATGAGCATCTTGATATTGAATCACCTTACAACACGTATAATGTTACAGGGCTTATGCCTGGACCGATCAATAATCCTGGGGAAGCATCAATCTCAGCAGCGTTATCACCTGAGTCACATAACTACTTATATTTTTATCACTCCCCTGAAGGAGACATTTATTTTAATGAAAACCTGTCAGAACATGAAGCTATTGTAAGTCAGTATAGAGATTAGTAAGTTAAACAAGGAGAAGCTTGTAATAGCATTCTCCTTGTTTTTATGATAAAATATATCGGTCAAAGATTGAAATTTATCCTAAAAAGCACCTAAGGGAGGCGCTTTTTTTATGAAAAAAAATGACAAGGTAGTTGATTATCACACATCACTCATTCGTAAAAGAGCAGATGACATTATGGCGTTAGAACAGATAGCCCAAAAAGACAATATTCCAATAATGGAGATCGATGGTATTGAGACAATGCTACAATTTCTAAGAATTCATCAATCACAAAGAATTTTAGAAATTGGTACAGCCATTGGCTATTCCGGAATTAGAATGTTACAAACTCTTTCTAAGGCCGAACTTTATACAATTGAGCGCGATGAAATGAGAGTGGCAGATGCTGTTGAAAATGCCAATAAATGCGGTGTGGGCAGTCGCTTTCACATCATACCTGGTGATGCTCTTAATGTATATGAAACAGTTCAAACTTATGCACCATTCGATGTCTTATTTATAGATGCGGCTAAAGGACAATATTCCTCGTTTTTTTCTCTTTATGAGCCAATGCTAAAAAAAGACGGGCTTATTTTTTCTGATAATGTGCTGTTTAAAGGGATGGTAGCTGGTGAGGTGGAGACGACAACTAGAGCTGTAACTTCCATGGTAAAAAAGATTCGTTCCTTCAATAAGAAGTTAATGAATCATCCACGGTTTACGTCCGTTCTTTTGCCTGTAGGAGACGGCTTGATGGTTACGATTAAGAATGAAGAAATGAAGAGAGAGGACTGTGAGCAGTATGAAGACACCTGAGCTATTAGTGACACCTCCAGCTGTTGAAGACATTACTTCTCTCATAGATGCTGGGGCTACAGCTATCATGATCGGAGAAGAGACATTTGGCTTACGGTTAGCGGGTGAGTTTAAACGGCATGACATAGAAGAAGCAGTAAGGATTGCCCACAATAGAGGGGTAAAAGTATATGTAGCCATGAATGCTTTATTTCATAATGAAATATTACCGCTGTTGCCTGACTATATAAAGTTCCTGGATAAAGTAGGAGTCGATGCTATCGTTTTTGGTGATCCAGCAGTCCTTATGAATGTGAGGAAATACGCACCCTCAATGAAGCTGCATTGGAACACAGAAACGACTGCAACAAATTGGTATACGGCAAATTACTGGGGAAGAAAAGGTGCCTCAAGGGCAGTTCTTGCTAGAGAATTGAACATGGATGCTATTATTGAAATTAAAGAGGCGGCCGAGGTGGAAATTGAGGTGCAAGTTCACGGTATGACCTGTATGTTTCAATCAAAACGTATGCTTGTAGGTAATTATATGTCTTTCCAGGGGAAAGATTTAAAAGTAGAGGGCCGGAGTAAAGATCGAAGTTTAATTTTACACGATCCAGAAAGAGATGCCACGTACCCAATATGGGAAGATAAAAATGGCACACACATTATGAGTCCTAAGGATATGTGTATTATTGATGAACTGGAAGACTTGCTTGAAGCAAACATTGATTCACTTAAAATAGACGGCATTTTAAAGAACACCTCTTATTTATGTTCTGTGACAGCCTTGTATCGAAAGGCAATCGACTTATATATGAATGATCCTGCTTCATATGATGAAGCGAAAGATAGTCTACTCAATGAAATAAAAGCTGTTCAGCCGTCTAATAGGGATCTAGACACAGGCTTTTTCTTTAAAGAAACAGTCTATTAAAGCTGGCTGCGTCATGACAAAAAGTAACGATTCATTAAGGAGTGATTCACCCATGAATCAGCAAATGGTGGAAAAAGAAACTACAAGCAAGCGGGTCATTAAAAAAAAGCCTGAGCTTTTAGCGCCGGCAGGAAATTTAGAAAAATTGAAAATTGCTGTACATTATGGTGCAGATGCTGTTTTTATCGGTGGAAGAGAGTTTGGCTTACGTTCGAATGCAGACAACTTTTCAATTGAAGAAATGGCAGAAGGTGTCCGTTTTGCTAATCAATATGGAGCCCACATTTATGTGACAACAAATATTTTTGCTCATAATGAAAACATGGCAGGTCTTCAAGAATATTTGAAAGACTTAGAGCGAGTTGGGGTAAAAGGTATTATCGTAGCTGACCCATTAATTATTGAAACGTGTAAACAAACAGCGCCTAAATTAGAAATTCATTTGTCTACACAGCAATCCCTTTCAAACTGGCAGGCTGTTCAATTTTGGAAAGAAGAAGGACTCGAACGTGTCGTATTGGCTCGTGAAGTAGGATTGCAAGAAATGCTAGAAATGAAAAAAAACGTGGATATAGAAATTGAAACATTTATTCATGGGGCCATGTGTATTTCGTATTCGGGCCGATGTGTATTAAGTAACCACATGACAGCGAGAGACTCTAACCGAGGTGGCTGCTGTCAATCGTGTCGTTGGGATTATTTTCTGTATGAAGAGGGCGAAAATGCTACAAAAGAAGGAGAAGGTAAACCGTTGTTTGCAGACGAGGACGCACCTTTTGCCATGTCTCCAAAAGATTTGAACTTAATTGAAGCAATTCCAAAACTCGTTGACGCAGGTATAGATAGTTTAAAAGTAGAAGGTAGAATGAAATCCATTCATTATGTAGCTACGGTTGTGAGTGTTTATAGGAAAGTTATTGATGCTTACTGCGCTGATCCTGATAACTTTACAATCGATCCCAGATGGTTAACGGAGCTTGATAAATGTGCGAATAGACCGACAGCACCTGCCTTTTTTGAAAATACGCCTGGTCATGAAGAACAAATGTTTCGTACACACAGTCAAAAAACCATCTTTGATTTTGCTGGAGTCGTATTAGATTACAACGAGAAGACACAAATGGTGACACTTCAACAGAGAAATCATTTTCGACCAGGAGATATGATAGAGTTTTTTGGTCCGGACATCGATGACTTTTCTCAGAAAGTAGGCACTATTTGGGATGAAGAAGGTCATGAAATAGATGCAGCTCGTCACCCGCTGCAAATTGTGTCCTTTAAAGTTGAAAAGCCTGTAAAACCATATAATATGATGCGAAAGGAACAATTAACATGAGTGAAAAACCTGTCATCATTGGCGTAGCGGGCGGTTCAGGATCTGGGAAAACGACTGTTGCCAATGAAATTTACTGTCAATTTCCCGAGCAGTCTATTTTAATGCTCGAGCAAGATGCTTATTATAAAGATCAAAGTCATCTCCCGATGGAAGAGAGACTAAAGACAAATTATGATCACCCACTGGCTTTTGATAATCAATTACTATTAGACCATTTACAACAATTATTGCAACGACAAACAGTAGCAAAACCGGTGTATGATTATGCGAATCATACTCGCTCTAATGATGTGGTCATGGTTGAGCCACGTGATGTTATTATTTTAGAAGGGATCTTAATTTTGGAAGATGAGGCCTTACGTGATATGATGGACATTAAGTTGTTCGTAGACGCTGATTCGGACCTTCGTATAATCCGTAGGCTCATGAGGGATATTCAAGAGCGTGGGAGAACAATTGATTCTGTTATTGATCAATATACATCGGTAGTAAGGCCTATGCATCTCCAATTTATAGAACCTACTAAGCGGTACGCAGATATCATCGTCCCTGAAGGTGGACACAACCGTGTAGCTATCGACTTAATGGTAACAAAAATTAAAACAGTTCTTGAAGAGAAGACCATGATTTAATACGTATGATTTTTAAATGATACTTGGCGTAAACGATATTTTTATGTATACTGTCTAACTATATACAATTTAATTAATGCCTTTCAGCTTTTTTTGTCTGTGATAAAAAAGCTTGGCGGGAAGACAGTTTTTGTATATAATAGCAAGCAGGAACATTACCAAGTTAAAGAAGCGGTTTGAATTGGATATAAATAGTTACAGCGCCCTGATCTGTTTAGAGGATGTTTTCTGAACAGAGTGGGCGCTTACGGTTTATGTCATTAGCATATCAGTTCAGTAGTATAAAATAAAAGACCTCAGTGAGCGAGACGAATCACTTAGATTCATCCTTTTCTTTTCACTTAAGAGAAGTGAGTGCTGTTGCTATACCATGAGCAGCCTTCATTCAAAGAAGGGAAATTAGACGTTGAAGCCTTTTCTTCAGCTACACGTGACCTCCTGAGAGCTTATTTAAGTACATTTGGTCTCCTTATGCGATGAACATAATCGAACAAGGCTTTATTCAATCACCTTTTTATATGGTTAACCAATCCGTTTCTAAATCAAGAAGTACTTTTATGAACTAAGTAAACATGAAAGCGTTCTTTTAAGGCATTATTTTCTAAGGAGTGGGAACAATGGCAGAAGAGAAGCATTATATGACATTAGAAGGTAAAGAAAAACTAGAAAAAGAATTAGAATTTCTGAAAACGGAACGACGAAAAGAAGTCGTTGAACGTATAAAAGTAGCAAGAAGTTTTGGTGATCTATCGGAAAACTCAGAGTATGACTCAGCGAAAGAAGAGCAAGCCTTTGTAGAAGGACGAATTCAACAAATTGAAACGATGATTCGTAATGCAGAAATAATTGAAGAAGATAAAGATAGCTCAGTTGTATCACTAGGTAAAAAAGTTACATTTAAAGAACTACCTGACGGTGAAGAAGAGCAATATGTTATCGTTGGTCGGGCTGAGGCTGATCCATTAGAAGGTAAAATTTCAAATGAATCACCAATGGCCCAAAGCCTCATTGGAAAAGGGACAGGAGATCAAGTGATTGTCTCAACACCTGGTGGAGATATGAAAGTTGAAATCACAGAAGTACAATAAAAAGAACGGTCACCCAGTCGATGATTTACCGGGTGACCGTTCTTTTTTAGGCATGTTTTACTATAATTGTCATACATTATTATAAAAATGGCTAGAGAAGCAGTGAAAAGGCTTGTTCTTACATTTATCCACACTCATTATACAACTTAGTGTGATAATAATTTACAGCATTTTTCAAATAAATGATTGAGAGTGCGTTAAAACCCAAATAAAACCTCAAATACGGTCAAATATTCCTGTATGAACTCGAAATTATTTATAAAATAGCATATAATAATAGTAGAATGGGTACGAAAAAGGAGGAAGCTCATCTAATGAGTTATAATGATTATACGCCTATGCGCTCAGATAATAGAAAGAAAAGGAAACTAAACGTTATTTTGAATGTGTCCATAGGCCTTGTTGCCTTGTTAATTATTGTCGTCGGAGGGACTTTGTTTTTCAGCGGTGGCTCGGAAGAAGCGGTGCCGGCTGATACAGAACAACAAAATGATGACAATATGAATGTGGATGGAAATGATACAGAAAACGACGGTGGAGATATATCTATTAATACTAACGACAGTAATGAGGTAGAGGAACCAAACGAAGACAATTCAGATGCTGAAGATAACAGTAATAATGACTTTGATAATGACAATGAGGCTAATGACAATAGTGAGGATGGCGAATGGGGACCAATTGGAACGGTTCAGGAAGAGCCTTTCACAGCTGTTTATGAAAAAAGCCATGTGAACTGGGATGAAATGACGCGTGCTTTACAATATGCCACAGGGCTAAGTGAAAATGACATGACGGTGTGGTATATTGGGAATGGTGGAGATCACCAAACAGCTGTTGGGACTGTCAGTACGTCAGAGAATAGGCATAGTCCGTATGAAGTGACGCTCTCGTGGGTTGAAAATGAAGGTTGGATGCCTGTCTCTGTTGAAAAGAAAAATTCAAATCCATACATTAATAATTAAGAAAAGATCAAGGAGGTGTCTCCTTGATCTTTTCTTTACCTATTTTGAAGGCTGTTTAAAATGGATAACAGCTGTGTAAAATTTTTTTCCTGTGGGTGTAAAAGTCACGTTATGTGAAACGTGATGTACTTCAAGCATGAGAGCCTGATTCTCTTCAATTTTTTTAGTAATATACTTTTCTAACTCAATAAGCGAACCAGATTCAAAAAATTCCACTTTATCTTTTAGACTATCGGGTTGAAAAATCATGTTTATTCTCCATTCTGAAACTAATATATGTTTGATTATATAGTAGCAAATATGAACGATTTTAAAAAGAGAAGCTATATCGGTATTTTCCAATGTATAAAAAACTTTAAGTGAGAAAAATAAGGTGTGACGTAAAATGACTTGTTCAGTTGTAGAGCATCATATATGATATAAAGGGATGATAGTGAAAAGAAAGGATGTTAAAATGCGGATTGGAATTATAGGTGCCATGGAAGAAGAAGTAGAATTGTTAAAATCGAAAATGACAATAGTTGATGAAGCGGTTATTGCCGGTTGTGAGTTCTTTTTAGGCCGGCTAAATAACGTTGAAATTGTGTTGTCAAAATCTGGTATAGGTAAGGTGAACGCAGCAATAAGTACAACGTTAATGAATCAACTCTATTTTCCAGATATGATTATTAATACAGGGTCAGCTGGAGGTTTCCATCAAGGGATGGCTGTAGGTGATATCGTTATTTCGACTCAGGTTCGTTACAATGATGTAGATGCAACCGTCTTTGGTTATGAATTTGGACAAGTTCCGCGTATGCCCGCCTTTTATGAACCAGATGAAAAACTTATTGCTGTAGCAGAAGAGTGTGCTTCAGAAATAGGTGTACAATCAGCGAAAGGTCTTATATTATCAGGCGATTCTTTTATGAGTGATCATGATAGAGTAGAGGATATTCGTCAACGTTTTAACAATCCTTATTGCTCTGAAATGGAAGCTGGAGCAATTGCTCAAGTGTGTCACCAATTTCAAACCCCTTTTGTTATTATTAGATCTTTATCTGATATTGCAGGAAAAGATGCAAAAGTATCGTACGATCAGTTTCTCGTTAAAGCGTCAGTCCATTCAGCCAAAATGGTTATGCTAATGCTGGAAGAATTACGGTGTTCCCAGAAGTAAAGGCGTAAAATAATAGAGGGAAAAATTACAAGAGTAAGCGACTGTTTTGTCATGTTATACTTAATCTAGTTTAAAACAATCTTGAAGTTGATTGAGGTGAATAGCATGACAGACAGTCAAATAAAGCAATTGAAAGATAAAGTTGACGATTACCGTCGCTTTGCTTTTATATTAATTGCCCTTTCTGGTTTTTTGATGATCGGTACTGTTTTGCCCAAACAAGCAGTAATGTCACAAGGTTGGCTGTTAGCAGCTGTAGGTGGATTGTTAGTCTTATCGGTTTCCCTACATGGTGTAGCAGTTAAAACGCAACAGTTGCTCTTGAAGGAAGAGGACTAGCTTAATAAATAGATAGATCCTACCACGAGTTTATCCTTCATAAAGGATAGACTCGTTTTCATAGTTTTTAATCCATTGTACGAAATGCTTTTTTGAGTCAGTAAATAATTTAGTTGATTGCTACCGTTTAGGATATAGTTAGTTACGTATTAGCTTCTTTTATCTCGTCAAGTACATGTGTTAAAATTCTCGCAGTCAACCCCCAAATGATATGGCCATTATAGTTATAAAAGTGTTCTGTAACGTAACCTGTGCGCCATTTGTAATTTTCTCCTTCTGGAATAAGATGATAAGGAAAGCTGTTATCAGGCTTTAAACTTAATCTTATATAATGTTCTTCTCGTGGTAATACTAGTAATTCACTTACAGGTGCTATAATAATATCTTCCACCTCTTTTTTACTCACTTGGAAGGTTGCTTCTGAAGAGATAATACCTGAAAAAGGATAAACGATTAATTTAAAAGGTGTGACGATATAGTCAAGTTCCCCCATTATACTCACATTATTTTCTTCTATTCCTAATTCTTCGGTTAACTCTCTCACAGCGGTTTCCTTGAGAGAGGTATCACCCTCTTCTACTTTTCCCCCAGGAAAACAAATTTCCCCTGGCTGAGAAACATGTTGTGATCGAATTTGAAATACAAGATGTAGTTCATTGTCCCGTTCGATAAATGGTACTGTAATAGCAGCTGAAACAAAATTATTCATGTCTAATAACTTTGCTTTCTTTTGTCTAAAATGTTCTCTTAATGATTGAGGCATGAGTTCCATGTTGATAAGTCATCCTTTCATTCAATTTATCAGAGATAATCGTCCGTAAAACCCCCGCTTCAAAAATGAGAGGGGAGATAAATATATTTAGCGGTAGCTAACGGCCGCTAGAGTCCTGATTGACTCAACTACAAATTGGTGGGGAAAGAACCAATACACCCACTGATTAAAGGTTCGTTTTATGATAGGAGAGGAAAACTGCGTTATTATCGCTTATCAAGGAAAGTGTAAGAAATCTCATGAATGAAGGAGCGATGTTTATATTTGTCAGTCACTGGGTGGGAATAAAAGTTATAACAGAAAAATTCCTCATACATATGGACTTATTAATGTCATCATATCAAACTTTAGCTGAGAAAGGGTTAAATATTAGATACAATTGGAAAATTCCACTTGGCATCTGGGCAAATTTTGGATATAATGTGAGCAGAACAGAACGGAGGTGTAAGGATGAAGTTAACAGTTAAAAAGCCTATTTTTGCTGAGTCTGCAAGCTTTTTTGTCAACCAAGCCAGTCAAGTCTCCGGAAAGGTTATTATAAAAAAAGATCACTGGGTGATTGATGCAAAAAGTCTTTTAGGTGTTTTGGCATTGTCTCTCCAGCCGGGACAAGAAATTGATTTAGAGATGGACGAGTCAGAAAGTAGTCAATTTCTAAAAAGAATCACTGAAGAAGATCTTTTTGAACAGTAGAACTTATTTTTTTTTCCATACTTAAATGAATAGATTTACTAGCTAGGGGTGCCGTTCTACAGGACGGCTGAGAGGAATTTTTCCAACTCTTTGAACCTGAAATGGGTAATACCAGCGGAGGGAAGCTTAATAGACGTTAGTTTAAGAGTTTAATGTTTATTTAAGCGCACCTTTTTGCAAGGGCGCTTTTTTTAATGCAGTAAATTAAGGATGGTGATATAACGATGACGAATGAAGACACGCTAATTATTGGTGGAAAAAAACTTAAGAATCGTTTGTTTCTAGGCACGGGCAAGTATGGGGATCATCGTGTTATGGAGGAAGCGATTAAGCATGCAGCTACTCAAGTTGTAACTGTAGCAATGAGACGGGTGAATTTTGAAAACGAGGAAGAGGATATCGTTAGATTAATACCAGATAATATCATACTGATGCCTAATACGTCAGGTGCTCGAACTGCGGAAGAAGCAATAAGAATCGCAAGGCTTGCGAGAGCTTCTGGCTTAGGAAATTGGGTGAAGATTGAGGTCATTTCAGATCAGAAATATTTATTACCTGATAACCAGGAGACGTTAAAGGCGACAGATACTTTAGTAAAGGAGGGATTTGTGGTCCTACCCTATATGAGTCCTGATTTGATGGCAGGTAAGAGAATGATAGAAGCGGGAGCCGAAGTTGTTATGCCCTTAGGATCACCAATAGGGTCCAATAGAGGACTCCGTATGAAAGAGATGATCCAAATGATGATTGATGAATTGTCAGTACCAATTATTGTGGATGCAGGTATTGGAAAGCCATCAGAAGCTGCAGAGGCGATGGAAATGGGAGCTGATGCTGTTCTTGTTAATACGGCAATTGCTACAGCAGGTGATCCAGTTCAGATGGCGCGAGCATTTGATTTAGCAGTTAAAGCAGGGAGGATAAGCTATTTATCAGGTTTTGGCTCTACCTCTTTAAAAGCTCAAGCTTCGTCACCATTAACAGGGTTTTTAGATTAAAAAATTATCGCTCCCTGTAAAAATGAAGAGGCAAATATGAGATTAAGCTATATGAACGGCAGAATTGAAATCTTAACGTGAACAAGCCTAACGTGCTATATCGTCTCTGCACACACTCTAAAAAGGCATCCAGTAAAAGATGATGCCCCGAAGGATCAGCTGACTGTCTGAAGAGCTAATGGCGAAAAACATTTAGTGGTATGTATTGTGAAAATGGCTCTTAAAAAACAGGAGAGAGGAGACATATTGTGAGTTTTTATGACAAACTACAACACTTAAAAGGGTTGCCTATCGCTGATCATCTCGCATCAATATCTCCCAGTGAGATTGAGACGATTTTAACTAAATCAAGAATAGATGAACATGATTTTTTAAAACTTCTGTCTCCTGCGGCAGAAGCGTACTTAGAAGTTATGGCTCAGAAAGCACATCAGTTAACTGTTCAGCATTTTGGTAAAACGATGTTGCTTTTTCAACCATTATATTTGTCTGACTACTGTGTGAATATTTGTAAATATTGTAGTTTTAGTGTAGATAATTCTTTTCCTCGAAGACGTCTGACGATGGATGAAGTAAGAAAAGAAGCAGAGATCATTTCCGATAGAGGAATTCAACACATTATTTTATTATCTGGAGAGTCTAGAAATCATTCTTCAGTGGCGTATTTAATAGAAAGCATGTCAATTTTAAAAGACTATTTTGCGTCTATCTCAATTGAAATTCAACCGATGGACACGTTAGATTATCAGAAATTAGTGAAAGCAGGGATAGATGGTGTTACCGTTTATCAAGAAGTTTATGATGAGAAGGTTTACAGTGAGATTCATACTGCTGGACCAAAAAGAGATTTCCGTTATCGTTTGCAAACACCTGAACGGGCAGCAGCTGCTGGTATGAGGACAGTCAATATTGGTGCTTTACTTGGGCTTGATGAGTGGCGAAAAGAGTGCTTTATAACAGGGCTCCATGCAGCATACCTTCAACAAACCTTTCCTGAAACAGAAGTAAGTGTCTCATTTCCTAGGCTTCGCCCTCATGCAGGAAGCTATAAACCGAAAGTGATGATTACCGACAAACATTTAGTTCAAGCTATTGTGGCAGCAAGATTATTTTTACCGAGGGCTGGCATTACCCTTTCTACAAGAGAGCGAGCAACATTGCGAAATAATTTGATTCCACTTGGGGTTACAAAAATGTCAGCAGAGTCCTCGACAGTAGTAGGCGGATATTCTGAACCTGATGTTACACAAAGTCAATTTGACATCTCTGATGAGCGATCTGTGAAAGAAGTCAAAGAACATTTACAGCAAGCCAATTATTCACCTGTAATGAAAGACTGGCAGCTTATATGAAAAAGACATTAATAAATAACGAGATCCATGTCATTTCAAATGGGAAAATGCCGTTAACAAAATTTGTGGAAAAAGCTACTTTAATTGATTCGTATGTTGATTACTTTCATTTAAGAGAAAAAGCAACTTCAGCGAAGGATCTGTCTCACTGCATAGATCATATGCTGCAAGCGGGCATCCAGTTAGACAAGATTATTGTAAATGATCGTGTTGATGTCGCTCTGACAAAGCAAGTAAAGAGGGTTCAGCTTAATTACCAAAGTATTGATACGGCGGATGTTAAGCGAACATTTCCCACTTTACATGTAGGGAAGTCTGTTCACTCATTAAGAGAAGCGATGAAAGAGGAAGAAAACGGTGCAGACAGCATCATGTTTGGCCACATTTTTGACTCTCCATCAAAAAGAGCTCTTTTACCTCGTGGTCTGACCTCTTTACAAGAGATAACTAAAGAAGTGGCTATTCCTGTTATTGCTATTGGAGGGATTAGACCAGATAATGTAAAGAAGGTTTTTTACATGGGGGCAAAAGGTGTTGCGGTCATGTCCGGGATATGGGAGAGTGCTGACCTGCTTTCAGCTGTCAAAGATTTTAGGAGGAGGATGCCACATGCTAGTACACATTAATGGAAAAGAAGAAGAACTGCCACGAGGCATGACGGCAGAAGAATTACTTGATTATCTCAAATTAAGTAATAAACAAGTTGTCATTGAACTGAATCGCTCAATATTAACTACAAATGAACGAGAGACAACAGTTATTTCTGAGCAAGATGTAATAGAGATTGTGCAATTCGTTGGGGGCGGCTAAAAGGAGAGGGGAACCATGTCAAGTCGTTATTCAAGACAGATGTTTTTTGAACCAATTGGTGAACAAGGTCAAGAGAGATTAAAAAATAAGCATGTTTTATGTATTGGTCTTGGAGCATTAGGGAGTGTTAATGCTGAAAATCTCGTGAGAAGCGGGGTAGGAGAATTAACAATTGTTGATCGTGATTACGTAGAGATGAGTAATCTTCAACGACAATCCCTTTATGATGAGAAAGATGTGGCTAATAGATTACCTAAGGCTATTGCAGCAAAACAAAGATTAGAAGCAATTAATTCTGAAGTGACCATAAATGCCTTTGTTTCAGATGTTGGCGTAGAGGAATTAGCGGAATTGATCAGAGGAGTAGATTTAATCATTGATAGCTGCGACAATTTTCAAACCCGTTTTATTATTAATGATACAGCGATTAAGTACAATATTCCTTGGATCTTTGGCGCATGTGTTGGAAGCTATGGATTAAGCTTCACCATTATTCCTGGTGTTACACCCTGTTTAAATTGTCTACTAGATTCTCTTGAAATAGGAGGAGCTACTTGTGATACACAAGGAATTGTCAATCCAGTCGTGCATATGGTAACAGCTTATCAAACAACAGAAGCACTTAAACTCTTGATTGGTGATCAGACGACTTTTAGATCCACTCTCGCTTCTTTTGATTTGTGGAAAAATGAGCATTCTTATTTACAGGTCAATAAATTAAAGAAAGAGTCGTGTACTTCTTGCGGTAAGAAACGTATTTATCCTTATTTAAACTATCATTTCCAAACGAAGGTAGCAGTATTGTGTGGAAGAAATACGGTTCAAATTCGTCCGCCAGTCACGGTTGAACGCAATTTTGATGACAGTGAACGTATATTAGTGATGTGGGGAGGCCATGTTTCAAAGAATAGACATTTACTTTTTTGTTCATTAGGTAAATTTCGTTTAGTTCTGTTTAAAGATGGACGGGTGTTCATACATGGTACTTCTTCCTTATTAGAAGCTAAAATTCTTTATTATCAATTGCTAGATTAAACGGTAGCCATTGGACAACTAACATTAAAGAGCTAGAAGCTCACTTAAAAGTGAGCCTAGCTCTTAAGTTAGCTTGAGTCACCGTCTTTCTAGTCGATTTAGTTTAAGTGTGTGTTGAACCAATTTATAAGCTCTTCTAGTCGTGCAAATCGTAAATGAGGAGGGCCACTCCGAGATAATTCATGATTGGCCTCAGGAAATCTTACAAACCTCGTCTCCTTCCCACGTTGCTTTAATGATATGAATAGTTGTTCCGCTTGATCTATCGGACAGCGATAATCGTGTTCTCCATGCATAATTAATAAGGGTGTTTCAATATCATTAACATATTTTAGTGGGGAATGCTTCCACAGTTTATCAGGATCATCGAGAAAGTCAGCGCCAATTTCCCACTCTGTAAAGAAATAGCCTATGTCACTAACCCCGTAGAAACTGATCCAATTAGAAATACACCGAAGAGTAGCGGCAGCTTTAAAACGGTGAGTATGGCTCGTTATCCAATTTGTCATAAAGCCGCCGTAGCTACCACCTGTCACGCCAAGACGCTCTTTATCTATCCAAGGATATTTTGCAAGAATAGTATCAGTAAAAGCCATTATATCTTCATAATCCATACCCCCATAATCCCCGCGGCAAGCATTGACGAAAGCTTGCCCATAACCGTGACTTCCACGGGGGTTACAATAGAAAACGGTATAACCTTCGGCCGCTAGAAGCTGAAATTCATGAAAAAAAGTATTAGCATACATAGCATGAGGGCCACCGTGGATCTGAAGAATCCCTGGATAACTTTCGCCTTCTTTATAGTTATATGGCTTTAATAGCCATCCTTGAACAGCCAAACCATCACGACTTTTACATACTATTTCTTCAGGTTCTTGTAAATAAACTGAATCTAATAATGGTTTATTCATCGTTGTAAAAGCGGCCATGTCACAAGCAGTTAAATTTATAAGAAATAATTCACCGGGGTTGGTAGGTGAACTGATGGCAGCTACAGCTTGATTTGTTCTTTCATGGATATGAAAGGCATACATGTGGTGTTCGCCAGTCGTTATCTTCTTAATTTCCTTATTTAAGGAAACTTGAAATAAATTCGTATTTCCTGCTGTACTTGATAGCACGTAAAGACATGTATTATCTTCTGACCATAGAGGGCCAAGGGAAGGATGTCCAGAGCTGAGATCACCGATAGCTACATCACCAATATGTACATCCCAATCAGCGGTGAGACATATGCGATGTAATGATGCAAGTTCAATAAGCCATAGTTTTGATTGAGTAGCTCCTGCATAGTCTTTTTCGTGTCCGATACAAGCGACATACTGACCGTCAGGAGAGAAGTTGCCGTGCTTAAACAATCCGACTCCATTAGTAAGACAGCGGCGCTCTAACTTGGAAATATCTAGCACATAAACATCTGATAATAGATACTCTTCTCCGTGTTTATTAGAGGTATACGTGATCAATTGGCTGTCTGGAGACCAGTGTCCGGGTTCGTGATGAACATTGTCATCTGTTAAGAAATGAACCGTTTCATCTACCATATTATAAAGAGCTAGCTGTTTATACTTATTATCGAAAAAACCGTCCGCATCCGACTTATATTTAATATTGTCCACAACGAGAGGCTGAGGCTTTTCATCACGTAAAGGAGCCTCTCCCTTAACTGTTGCACGGCCTTTTTCAAATTTTGTAGCAAATAAAATTTTTGAAGAATCAGGTGACCATACAGGTTGCGTGGCTCCGCCTACAAGGTTTGTAATACATTTCCCTTCGCCGCCGTCCACAGCCATTAAATAGAGTTGAGGCTGTTGATTTTTTTCATGTATAGCGACATATACGAGCCAGTTGCCGTCCGGAGAAAAACGTGGATTTAACACAGTGCCATTGCCAAACGTCCATTGTTTAGCCACTTCTTGAGAAGTATCCTGCATAAATAAGTGAGAGAGATACTCATCATCTTCGGTGATATATTGCCGAATAAACGCAACTTTGTCACCTTGAGGGGAAAATTGAGGTTCACTTAACACATTCATATTTCGCAAATCAAAGGGAGTGATACGTCTTTTTTTAACCATGAATGACTCCTCTCATAATGATGTAATTATAAATATTATCGTATCAAAAAAATTCGATTTCCGAAATAATTTTATCACAAATATCCGTCCGTAAAGCTCCCGCCTCCCAAAATAGAGAGGGAGCTAAATCTATTTAGATGAGAGCTAACGGCCGCTCATGTCCTGATTGACTCAACTAACAATCAGTGGGAGAAGGGCGAAAACGCCCATTGATTGAAGAAACGTTATATAGGTGTGTTATGTATGGTGAAATTGGTTCAACTAGGAATAAAAAAGAAAAAAGTCAAAAAAAACAGTCCTGAATGATTCATTAATTGCCGATATATAATGTAAACAAAGGAAAAGAGCGATGACCTATGATAAGACATATTGGCATGATGCAGCGATTTACATTAAGGTACATGAATTTTCACCAAGGTCAAGTACTAAAACATATGGAAAAGCTATCATCGGGGCAGCGTATTAATCGAGCAGCTGATGATGCTGCTGGTTTAGCAATTTCAGAAAAAATGCGTGCCCAAATTAGAGGGGGACAACAGGCGCAGCGAAATGTGCTTGATGGTGTGTCATTAGTTAGAACAGCAGAAGGATCACTTCATGAACAGCATGCTATTCTTCAACGACTACGGGAGCTGAGTGTACAATCAGCTAACGGTACATATTCCGCTGAAGAAAGAAACTCTATGCAACGGGAGGTAGATCAGTTAATCGATGAAATGGGTGCTTTAAGAGAACGCGCAGAGTATAATAGAAAGTCGCTTCTTAAAGGGGGGACTGCCACATTGCAGATCGGAGCTAACAGAAAACAATCATTAACACTTCAGCTGCCTGACACTCATGTGAACATCCTTGGTATTAGTGACATGAATGTATTAACACCAGAAGGAGCAAACACGGCTATCTCGCTTCTAGATGTAGCTATAATGGCATTATCGCGTGATCGTTCACGACTTGGTGCCTATGAAAATCGTTTAGCTCATACTTATCGTCATTTAACGAATTATGAATTGACGATGACAGCAGCGGAATCTCGCATTAGGGACGCGGATATGGCAAAAGAAATGATGGGGGTGGTCAAACATCGTGTTCTTAATCAAGCTGGGATGGCGATGTTTCTTCATACTCATCAGCAAAAAAATCTTGTTTTACGGTTGATAGGAGAAAAATAGTTTTATCATTCTGAGGAAGGGAATAGAGTGACTAAACTCAAATTCCGTGAAAGGGTGGTAAACATGATGCTCCATTACAGTTGGCTGTCCTCTTACACGATATATGGGAGTGATAGTGAAATAGGACCGGTTACCAATGTTTATTTTGATACTGAGCGTTGGACGGTCCGTTATTTTATCGTTAAAACAGGCGCTACATTTCTAGCTGAACGCGTCTTTATATCACCGGCCTCTATTGCCAAAATCGATCACAAGAACAACGTTATAAGGCTTTCTATATCTAGTAAAGAGGTGGATAAAGCGCCAGTTCCAGAAAAAGAACCTTTGTCACGCCAATATGAAAAAGACATGCACACTTATTATAGGATGTCACCTTATTGGGTAGGTCATGGGATATGGGGGCCAGCAGCATTACCGCACGAATTGCTTGTTGAAGATTTAAGTGAGCTACCTCTTGAGCGAGAACATGATCACCACCAATCGCACGTTTATGATGCTGAAAACGTAATTGGCTATAAGTTAGCAACTAAAAATGATACCTTCGGAAAAATAGATGACTTTCTTATAGATGAATCGTCATTCGAAATAAAATATTACATTGCAGATACAAAAAAGTGGTTGCCAGGAGGTAAAAAAATTCTCATCTCACCGAAGTGGATTGAGGAGATAAGTTGGGAAAAAGCTCAATTTTCGATTGATGTGACACGTGAACAGCTTGAAAAAGCTCCGGAATATCTACCAGAACTTGACTTAGATGACAAACGAGAAAGTGAATTATGGCTCTATTATGGAAAATAGACCTTTCACAGCACCTCTTCGCTAGAGGTGCTGTTTATCGTTTAAATGATAATGAAATTAATGGTTTACATCGGGTCCTTGCCTATGTATAATAATCAATAGCTACAAAAGTTTCCTTTGCGCAACTTTTATAGCTGTAACTAAAAAAATGATATAGTAGAAACTTAGTTCGACATATTCATTTTTTGTGCTTTTGTACATATAGTATGGTCGATACTAAATTTTCCATCAGTGAGGAGAGGTTAGAATGAAAAAAATAGTATCTACTTTCATGTTATCTTTATCAACAGCGTTATTTTTAACAGCGTGTGGGGGAAATGCGAATAATGAGAATGGAAACCAAGATAATGCCTCAGCCGAGGATGGGATTTATGTAACGGCAAGCTTTTCTGTGCTTGCGGACATGATTGAACACGTGCTCGGGGATCGTGGGACAGTGGATTATATTGTCCCAATAGGGGAAGAACCTCATGAGTATGAACCGGTGCCTAATGATTTTCGGAATGTGAATGATGCAGATGTTTTCTATGTCAATGGACTAGGGCTTGAAGAGTGGTTGGAACGAGTTGTTGATAATGCCTCAGATACGGAAGTTGTCTCGTTATCTGATGGTGTTGAAGCCATTCCACTAGTAGGAGAGGATGAAGCTGATCCACACGCTTGGTTAAGTCCAAAAAACGCCCCTTATTACGTGGAAAATATTGTTGAGGACTTAATTGAAAGGGATCCAGAAGGGGAAGAAGAATATCGTGCTAATGCAGAGGCATTCCTCGCAGAAATAGAAGAGTTAGATGCTTGGATTGAAGAACAAGTTGACAATATTGATGAAGCTCATCGAACGATCGTGATTAGTGAGAATGCCTTTAAGTATTTTGGAGAAGACTATGGTTTTGCTACAGAAGGTATATGGGAAATCAACTCTCATGAAGAGGGAACATCTGGCCAAATAAATCGTGTTATAGATATTTTACGAGAAGAAGGTATCCCTGCTGTGTTTGTGGAGACAACTGTTGACAAACGATATATGGAAACTGTCTCAGAAAATTCGGATGTAGAAATTGCTGGCGAAGTGTACACAGACGCTGTAGGAACAGAAGGATCTGGCGCAGAAACTTATATAGAGATGATGAGGCATAATGCAGAAACGTTCGTGGATGGTTTAACGACAGAGTGAACCTAATAGATGTATATCAACAGAAGATAACCGTCTGTAAAACGCCCGTTCAAAAAAGGCCACATCTATTTAGGTAGGAGCTAACGGACGCTAATGTTCTGATGCACACTCAAAACTATCAATCAGTGAGAGAGTACGAAATTGAAGGTTCGTTTTATTATTTTCTATACATGCTATAAGCCAATTATGATGAAAAACGAGACAGAGAGTCTAAACTCCTGTCTCGTTTTATATTTATCCCCCTCTTAAGAGGCAGTAAAACCCCACTAATTGAAGCTTAGCTTTATAATAGATTTGGTGCCAGAAGTAACATGTTTCTCTTACGTATTTTTTAATTAGTCTTCATAGTAAGCTTGTTTATCGGTGATGAACTGTTCTTTTAAATGATGGGTATTTTTATAATCATAAGTGTCATTCAGGTGGGCTTGATATTCTTGTGCTTTATGAAGAACGAAAGCTAATTTTCTTTCAGCAAAAGAGGGAGGGACTTGAAAGGAATCACTTAATTCTTCTACAATGGTGATACTTTGAAAATCAAATTGTCGCATCATGTGCCATGGCATGGCTGCATAGAATTGAAAGTGATTTGCATCCCACTCTTGTAGCTCCGTAAATTCATTTGGCATGAACAGTTGTGAGCCAGCATGTCTTAATAAATGACCTAATTCATGAAAAAAATGTAACCGTTCTTCTTCCCTTGGAAGGCCCTGCTGTAGCATGATTGCCTTGTACCTACCGACACATTGAAAGTTAGACGGCTTATCGTGATATTTTATATAAATGTGCAACGCCTGGGCAATATCACTGGGAATGATCTCACGTGGTTGCTGAATATTTAACTTTTTATAAAAGGACATGACATATTCTTCTCTGTGTGTATGGATATATTTCATAACATCATCCTCATTAACCTCATTTCGTTATTTACATGATAACATATTTTAACTAGGTCCTTTACACAAATAAGAACATACGTTCTATTTGTGTGTAAAAAAAAAGAGAAGCTGCCTCTTTTTTAGGCGTCATTTTTTAGACTCTTGTTCCAGCTTCTCAGCTTTAGCTACTACCCAATCGAAATGGTCTTTTAATTCTTGAATTTGTTCACGGTTTAATTTTTTCATTTGATCAATGTCATAAAAACCCAGATCTATATCTTCCAATTGGTTATCAATCATATACTGTTTCAAATCTTCAAGGGGATCATAATTTTCAGTAGTAGGTATATGGGTACGCCCAAGAAGATAATCTGTTGATACATCGTAGTATTCTGCAAACTTAGCAATTATGTCAGGATCTGGGTTTGATTGGCCGCTCTCGTATCGAGAAAGTTGGAAATTTGTTAAGCCAAAGATAGTAGCAGCTTTTTTTTGAGTTAATTCATACTTCTCTCGCTGCAACCTTAATCGCTTACCGAGCACATTATCCATGGTTATTTCCTCCATCATCGTGTCCCTTATTTTATGTTAAGTGTATCATTTTTGCAAAAAAAGCTAAAGGGACGTTAGTTATAAAAGGCACTAACTATAAAGTGTTATTTCATATATATAACATTAAGCTTAAAGGAGATATGGAGCACCTCTAAAAATGGCTCATGACAGTATTCTGATGTATTAGTTTAATAAAACTGAATGATAAAAGTGGTTCATTTTAATAAAGTGAGACTACGGGGTTAAAATAGCATGTCCAAAATGATTTTTTTAGAGGGAGATTTACTTTTTTTTACGTACCAATGTAGCGTTTGGTATAATAAGAAAGAAACGAGTGAGGATAGAGTAGATAAAGAGAAATGGAGCGTTAAATAATGAATTTAGACATTTTGAAATGCCATGGTTCCGGAAATGATTTTATTATTATTGATGAGATGGCGCATGATTATGCGTTCTCTGAACGACAACGAATTATGATTTCTAAAGAATTAGCAGGTAAAGATCATCTCATTGGATCTGATGGGATTTTGTTCGTACAAAACAGTACATCTGCAGATGCTGCGATGCGAATGTTTAACACAGACGGTTCTGAGGCAGAAATGTGTGGAAATGGCTTAAGATGTGTAGCGCGTTATGTAGGAGAGAAGCTTGGGCGCAAGAGCATGATAATTGAAACAATGAAAGCAAATCTAGAAGTGAGAAAAGTGGAAGAGATATTTCCTAATAATCCTACATATGAAGTAGCGATAGAACCAGTATCATTAAAGCCCAAAACGATCCCACTAATATCAGACGATACGGATCATATAAACAAACCGATTAAAGGGTTGCCTGAACATTTAACTTTTACGGCTTTAAGTGTACCCAATCCACACATTGTGACACTTGTAGGCGATGTGGATGAGAAAGAAGTTGAGGCTGTCGGAAAGGAAGCGAATAACCTAAAGAATATTCTTCCAAACGGTGTCAATGTTAGTTTTCTAAAAAAGGTAGGCGACTCTAAAATTTTCGTGCAAACATATGAGCGTGGTGTTGGCTTAACGAATGCTTGTGGTACCGCTATGTCTGCTTCAAGCCTTGTATCGTGTTTGCTCGGACTAAATACATTTAATGAAAAGATTCTCGTATTAAATCGCGGTGGTATGGTCCAATGCCTTGTTCAGAAAGGTGATGAAGGTCAGTTCTATATTAAATTACGTGGCAATGCTACGTATGAGTATTCAGCTACAGTGAATTTTGATTTCACAGATCCTGAAAGCTCAGAGATGAGTGACATAACTCATTACGAAGACGAAACGGCTAACTATGCCGCTCTTGCAAAGGCAGCAAAGAATTTGATTTAAATATTATAAAAAACTTGCCTCTTCTACAAGGAAGGGCAAGTTTTTTACTTGAATAGATGTTATAAATCATGATGTCGGTATTTCAGCACGACATAACATTATGACACTCAATTACTTTCATTAATGTTTTTTGTCCTAGCCATTTGTTTAAGGTCTCAAAAACCACTCTGAACAGTCTCTACTATTACTAACTCTGTAAGGAGTGACACCTGACATTTTATGACTCTTCTTTCACGAGAATATCGTCATCAATATATTTTTTGTTTTTTAAGTCCAGGTGTTTTTCACCCCAATCCATCATATCTTTCAGAAGCTGTTCCAACTCTTTACCGTATTCAGTTAGCGTGTATTCTACTCTCGGGGGGATGTCATCATATTTTGTTCTCGTAATCAAACCATCTCTTTCTAAGTCTTTTAATTGTTTAATGAGTGTTTGATGATTGACCTTAGGCAACCTGGCTTTAATCTCGCTGAAACGTAAAGTTTTGTCAACTAAGACGAGAAGGATTGCAGCCTTCCATTTTCCGCAAACAATGTCTAGTGTTGCTTTAATAGCTTTAATTTGTTTTATTTTCATAATGTTATCCTCCAGGTATATTTTAATATACGTCTTACAAATGACTAGATTATATGACACACTATAAACTAAGGCAGTGATTACCATTTAATCGACACAGGGGGGAGACAAACTAGTTTATGGACAAATACGAGCAAGAAATGCTGCAATCCGTTGCTGATTACTTGACGAAGCATGAAACGGCTTTAATCTATCAAATGATGACTGAAGAAAACTTGCTTCAACATCAAAATAAAGAACAGCTTAGACTGGTTTTTACTCGTTTTATTTATCGCTTTAAGCGCTGCTTAACACAGCCTATGAAACGACAAAAGCATGAAGAAGTCGTTGTGTTGTTAGTGGAAGAACTAGAAAAGAGTGTCTATCCCACAGTCGTTATTGACGGCATCTATAGTATGGCAAAAATAATAAGATTGAGCTTACAAATAGAACTAATAGAAAATAGTCGTTTAACTACGTATGATTTACTACATATCCATGAACGATTAAATAGTGAAATTAACGATGCTGTGAAAGAAGTATTTGATGCCTATGCGTGTATATCTCCTTCAACCGAAAATAAATACATAACCAGGCTAAATGAGCTTTCATCGCCAATTATTAATGTGACTGATAAAATTGCCGTTTGTCCGTTGATAGGTGGAATTGATGAAACACGTGGTCGACAACTTATCCAAAATACACTCGAGCAGTGTAAACATAGACGTTTGAGTAAAGTGATAGTTGACATGTCAGGCGTACCTAGAATTGATGATCTTGTGGCAAGTTATATTAATTATATGGCGAAAGCTTTAAGCCTAATTGGTGTTAATATTACCCTCACAGGCGTTCGTTCAAACGTTGCTATCACCGCTATTGAGCAAAATGTCACATTTAAACAGCTTAAAATCTATCGAAATGTGCAACAGGCACTTCATCATATGGGGATTATTTCCTGAATTGGCTGCCAGTCATAAATATTTTTTTATACATAATAGTTATCTGTAGAGAACAAGAGGAGAAAAAATGTGAGCACAAATTGAGGAAGTGGCTTGCCTGTCCTAATTAAAACAGGCTCCTTCTATAATGGCAAAGGAGCCTGTTTTCGTATTTCGAATGCGGAGGTTAATGAGTTGTTTAGTAACTCATTACCTCAGTTAACTCAGAAGAAGAAAGTTTATCCTCAAACCAAGAAAGCTGCTCCCGCACTTTTACAACGTTGCCCACTACGATTATAGCTGGGGCTTTAATACGACGATTTTTCACAACGTCAGGCATCGCAGACAAAGTACTTATAACAGTTTCTTGATTATCACATGTTCCCCAGCGAATGATAGCTACCGGTGTCTCTGGAGAGCGTCCGTGTAAAATGAGTTTTTGCTGGATGTGGTCGATTTGTTTAACTCCCATATAAAATACCAATGTGTCAATCCCTTTAGCAAGGCTATTCCAATTAATATCATCCGTTTCACAATTTTTCCGCCTATGTGCTGTTATGACGGCGAATGAGGAGCTGAAATCTCGGTGGGTAAGAGGGATTCCAGCGTATATAGGTGCAGCGATACCAGAAGTTATACCAGGTACAATTTCAAACTTTAAGTGATGTCTTTGGCAAAAGGCAGCTTCTTCTCCAACCCTGCCGAAAATGCCGGGATCGCCACCTTTCAATCTCACGACTGTTTGGCCTTTTAAACCGTGAAAGACGATTAAATTATTGATGGCTTCTTGACTAATAGATGGCTCATCAGGTGTTTTACCGCAGTACACTAAATCAACGTCTTTCTTTGCGTGTGACAGGAGTTGAGGGTTGACAAGTCTGTCGTAAATAATGACATCTGCTTGTTGGAGTAATTCTGCTCCTCGAACAGTAATTAATTTCGGGTCACCTGGACCGGCCCCGACAAAATAGATGATCCCTTTGTTTTGTCCCATACGTGCTACCCCTCTCCGCTATTCTTAAGAATTGATGACAAATCCAGCTTTTTTTCTAATAGCCCGTGTATCTATTAATGACAGTTCTTCTATAATAGGTAACTTCAGATAAGTTTTTTCCAACTCTAGTTCTGCTGCCTCAAAGGCACTCAGTTCGTCTGAGGCAACTACAATGATGGAAACATTTTCACTGGAATTAATAAGAGCTTCAAATCGATATAATTTCAAAAGTAGTCACGCCTCCTTTAGCTTTTTAGTATGGAAAAATGCATCTTAGGCTTTAAGAAGCTTGACTTTGTAATATGTCGGTGAGGATCGCTTGTAAATGGTCTGTCCCTTTCCGTTCATAATAGTCATGGAAGTTTTCCCCTTGTTCTTTTTCCACTTTAAAGGCTTCAATGAATTTTAATAGGACTTCATTTAAGTCATTTGCTTCAATTTTCCCTTTTAACTTTTTATTAAATTCAGGCACATCATTTAATGTCCCTCCGACGTATATTTCAAAGGCTTCAACTAACTTTTTATCTTTATTTTTCATTTTGATTCCTTGAAGTCCAATATCAGCTATTTGCCGCTGACCACAGGCATTTGGACAACCGACCATATGAATACGCACTGGCACATCAATGGTTATATTTTCGTCTAAATATTCTGCAATATGTCTCATACGTTCTTTTGTTTCAACTAATGCTAAATTGCAATATTCAATTCCTGTACAAGAGACAGAGTAACCGATAAAGGCTTTCGGTTCGATGTTAAGTCGCTGCAAAATGTTTTCCTTAAGAAAAGAGTCAACATCCTCGTCTTTAATATAGGGAATGACAATATTTTGTGAATTACAAGTTCTAATTTCGCCATTTCCATATTTTTTTGAGAGGTTGGCTAATTCAATTAATTCGCTTGAATGAAGTCGGCCAACAGGAATATTCAGCCCCACATACTGATAGCCCTTTTGCTTTTGAGGATGGACACCATAAAAGTAGCCGGCATTCCAAGTACCAAATTTATTTTCACCTTTTGAAGGTAAGTCGATAAATTCGAGAAGTTTTTCTTTAAATTTATCTGGTCCCCAGTCAGCCATAAGGAATTTTAAACGTGCACGGTGGCGTTTATCTCGATAGCCATTATCTCTAAAAATAATTGTGATGGCTTCAGTGACTTCTTTTACTTGTTCCGGCTTAACGAAAACATCCAATTCTTGAGCTAAATAAGGTTTAGCGGCAAGTCCTCCTCCTACATAAACATGAAATCCGTTAACGACCTCACCGTTAACTTCTTTCGTAGCGGGAGTAAAAGATAAACAATTAATCTCAGCATTTTGTGCGTTGTTTACATTAGCTGAAATAGAGAGTTTATATTTACGGGGCAAGTTCGAATAATTTTCGTTACGCTGGAAAAACCAATAAACATCATCGACAATTGATTTCGTCTCGATTAGCTCATTAGGGTCAATACCTGTAAGGGGATTCCCGACGATTGTCCTTAAAATATCTCCACAGGCCCCTACAGAGGAAAGTCCGACTTTTTCTAAGCGTTTAAAAATATCCGGGATGTTTTCAATTTCAAGCCAGTGAAATTGTATCGCTTGACGTGTTGTAATATCTACAACGTCCCGTCCGTAGTCTTTGGATATGTTGGCTAATGTTAACGCCTGATCATAATTTAAAATACCGGAGGGGACGTTAACTCTCATCATAAAGTAGCCGTCTTCCTTCGGCTTCTGTAAGTATAGGCCTGCCCATTTAAAAAGTGACCAATGCTCTTTAGGAATGGACTCAAAACCTTCTTTTGCGTATGTTGGAATATCATTCAATATATCTAGGCCATCTTTTTCGAGTTTTAATGTTTCTTCTTTTGTTAACTTTTCATTATTAGCCCAAACTTTTTTGTAAGTCATTATGATATCTCCTTTCCAATGTTTTAGAGAGAATAGCTATTGACACTTCTATGAAATCAGATTGCGATTTTTTAAATAATTGAAGATTTTATCCACCGCTTCCGGGATAGATAATTCATCTGTTGAAACGATTAGCTCAGGGTTTTCAGGTGCTTCATAAGGTGCACTTATTCCTGTGAATTCAGGAATTTTGCCTTCTCTAGCTTTTTCATATAGGCCCTTCGGGTCGCGTTTCTCACATTCCTCTAAAGCACATTTAACGTAAATTTCAATGAATTCATCGTGCGATAATAACTCTCTAGCCAATTGTCTGTCCGATTGATAAGGAGAGACGAAGGCGGTTAGAACGACGGTACCACTGTCTACAAACAGATTAGCCACTTCTCCAATACGACGAATATTCTCCTGTCGATCATCGGGGCTAAAGCCAAGATCTTTGTTTAATCCGTGTCGAATGTTGTCTCCGTCAAGAACATAGCTTTTAATATTAGATTCATAGAGGCGTTGATCAAGCCTGTTAGCCAGTGTTGATTTCCCGGAACCTGATAAGCCGGTGAACCAAAGTGTAAAACTTTTATGGCCTGTTAGGCGTTGACGTTGTTCCTTAGTTATCGTTGTATCATGCCAATGGACATTGTTGGGTACAGATTGTGTCATACGTTTACGTTCATCCCTTCAATTAATACTTTGACCACTTCAGGGCGGCTGAATTCTGGTGGGGGTGTGTCACCATTTCGTAGGAGCTCTCTCACCTTTGTCCCTGAAAGAATCACTCTGTCATCCTTGTCGTGAGGACATGTTTTAGTTGAGGCCATATTCTCACATTTATTGCAGTAAAAGCTATGCTCAAAAAAGAGGGGAGTGATTCCTAATTCTTCTTCAGTAAATTGTTTGAAAATATCTTGTGCCTCATATGTTCCATAGTAATCGCCTACTCCTGCATGGTCTCTTCCAACGATAAAGTGCGTACAACCGAAGTTTTTCCTTACTAACGCATGAAAAATAGCTTCTCGAGGCCCAGCATAACGCATTGCAGCGGGAAAAACAGCTAATGAAACACGTTCCTTCGGATAGTAATGGTCTAATAACACATGATAACTTTTCATCCTGACATCAGCAGGGATGTCATCAGCTTTGGTTTCGCCCACTAATGGATTTAAAAAGAGACCGTCAACGATTTCTAACGCCGACTTTTGAATATATTCATGGGCACGGTGAACTGGATTTCTTGTTTGAAAACCCACAACTGTTTTCCAATTCTTTTCTTTGAACAGTTGACGTGTTTCAGATGGCGCTAAATAGTATGAAGAAAATTGTAATTTTTTCGGCTTTCTGATTAAGGTCACATCCCCAGCTAAATACGTATTTCCTCGTTCGTATAAACGTTTAACTCCCGGATGAGCGATATCACTTGTTTTATAAACAGACAAGGCTTCTCTCGTTTGGTCTGGGGTAAATATTTCTTTAAGCGAAAGAATGCCATAGGTGACCCCGTCGTAATTTAATTTTACTAATTGATTTAGTGTGAGTTCTGAGGCAACTTTTTCTGAAACCGGAAGAGTAATAGGTAAGCTCCAGACGGTTCCATCAGCTAAACGCATGTTATTGACAACGTGCTCGTAGTCAGTCTGGCCGAGAAAACCTGTTAATGGACTATATGCCCCATTCGCTATTAATTCTAAATCTGATAAACTCGTTAAATCTAGTGCTACTTCCTGTGTGATGTCTTGTGATGTGATGGTTTCATCTACTAAATTAATTAATGTTCCTCCATGAGGGATGCTTACCGTCATCTTAAGTCACTCCTTAGAAATAGGTGTATTAATGTGTAAACCACATTCGGTTTTTTGCAATCCTGTCCATCTGCCAGCTCGTAAATCATCACCTTCTTTCACGGGCTTTGTACATGGTTCACAGCCGATACTCGGATAGTCTTGATCGTGGAGCGGGTTATAAGGTAAATTGTGATCTTTAATATACTGCCAAACATCGTCCCAACTCCAATGGATCAGGGGACATATTTTAATCATTTGAAATTTATCATCTTTATTAACAAACTCAGTTTTTGCTCTCGTTGGTGATTGAGCTCTTCTTAAACCGGAAAGCCATGCAGTGTACCCTTCAAGCGCTTGCTTCAACGGTTTGTTTTTTCTTATATAGCAACACAAGTCCGGATTCGTTTCCCAAAGCTTTTCTCCATGCTTGGCTGCCTGGTCTGCCAACGTGAGCTCAGGCTCGATCATCTTTAGTTGGATAGATGGATAACGAGCCTGCATGTCTTCAATTAATTCATACGTTTCTTTAAAATGGACGTGAGTATCGAGGAAAATAATTGTTGCATCCTGTTTGGCGCGCGAGATTAAATCAATAAGAACGATTCCTTCGGCGCCGAAGCTACAGGCATACACGAGCTGGTGAGAAAAAGTGTCATATGCCCAACGAATAATATCAAGGGCCTTTCCTTCAGCTAAGTGTTCATTAAAGCTACGATAATCTTGCTGTGATAGTGTGTGGTAGGAATACCTTTCTTTCTCATTCATTGTTTGACCTCCTGACGTGAGATTAATGATCGAGTGTTTCTTTTTCAATCTTCACAGATCGGTATAAACTGATTGTTCCAATCGTTGAAATGATCATGAATATCATCACTGCGACGATATAGGGATTAGGCAGTAAAAATAAATGAATTAATGTGTAAGACATGACGAGGGACAACACAGGCGAAACGAGCCAAACTTTAATAATCTTCTTTATCACATCCTTCTGCCATAATTGAAAACCATTTTCGGCACAGCCTACACCTACGATGCCAGCAGTAGTCGCTTGAGTTAATGGAACAGGGATTCCGAAAATAGATGCAATGATGACGAGTCCACCACCAGTTCCTGAGACAGCTGTTCCTTGAAGAAGACTAAAAGAAGTGATTTTTTTACCGTTTGTTTCAAGCACTTTTCCTCCGAGAAAGCAGGCACCTAGAAAAACGAAGAAAGCCCCCATGATAATCCCTGATGTGCCATCGATAAGTTGTGCCCCAACAAGGGGCCCGATGGCATTGGCCACATTATTCATCCCAGCTGCAAACGCTTCTGTGAAGCCCGTTATAATCAGGAGGAGAGACAACCATTTTTTCCACTTTCCTTCACCTTTGAGTTGAGGAAACCGATGGTCGCTAAATTGAATGAGTTTTCCGAAAATAAAACATGCTATAAAGGCAACGACTGGAACGATGACCCAAAAAGAGATGATATATAGAACGTTATTTACGAATAATACTTGAAAAGCCATTCCTACTCCTACAACAGCTCCGATTGTCACTTCACTTGTTGAAAGAGGGATTCCGATCACATTGGCTAAAAAAAGGGTGAGTGTAGCTGATAAAAGGATTACAATGGCCACTTCTACGCTAAATATATGAGTAGGGATGATGCCTTCACCTACAGTTTTGACTACCTGCCCGCCGCCAAGAGTTGCTCCGAGAAAAGCACCGATACCTGCGATTACAAGAGCTACTTGCTTACGTTTAATCGCCTGACTGCCATAGGCCGGCCCCATCGTTGCAGCAGCCCCGCTTGCTCCAATATTCATAGCGAAAAACATGGCAAGAATAAATGCTAAATAAGTTAAGATCATCTTAGTCACTCCTGGCCCTTTACGGATTTAGTCAAAGCTTTAATCGACAATATTCCTCAAAAATAGGCTAATTCAATTATTCTTATAATACAAAGTAGTTTAATCGGAATTAATGATTTAAAAAGAAGATTTGCAAGTGTGTTATTAAAGTTAGTTGGATTATAACGAACATTAGAAGAGGCGTCAATATAAAAAATGGAATTAGTCTGAATTATTTGGAAAACGGGGAATAGTTGGAGGGAAAAGAACTAGCTTGTTCATTTAGGGGAGAGTGTATTCTCTTTAAGAAAGATGAAGGCTAAGAGGAAAGCGCCCAGAAATAGCTCATTTGGAGCGCCTTCCATATTAATGTCCTTATCTCCTATTCATTTCCGAAGGCTTTGGTCCTTTCCGTACACCACGGTCTAAATTATTTATTAATTCAATTTCATCATCTGTTAACTCAAAATCGAACACATTAAAATTCTCTTCTATACGAGATGGCGTGACTGATTTAGGAATGACGATAGAGTCATTTTGTAGATGCCACCGTATAATAACTTGTGCGCCTGTCTTTTGATGATCTCGAGCGATACCTTGAACGACGGGATGATTTAGAACTTCTCCTCCTTGCATAAGTGGGCTCCAGGATTCGATGTAAATATTATGCTTCTTGCAAAATGTTTTTAATTCATTTTGGGCTAGAAATGGGTGACATTCCACTTGGTTAACAGCTGGAGGGAGGTCACATTCATCCAGAAGCCGTTGTAAATGCTCACTATCAAAATTACAAACACCTATCGCTTTAGCCCGCCCTTCATGATAAAGCTTTTCAAGAGCTTTGTAAGTATCGACGTACTGATCAAATTGTGGTGTTGGCCAATGAATAAGATAAAGGTCGATGTAGTCAAGATTTAATCGTTCAAGACTAGCATCAAATGCTTTTAAAGTCGTTTCATAACCTTGATCAGCGTTCCATACTTTGGTCGTAATAAACAGGTCTTCTCGGGGAATAAGACTATCCTTAATGCCTTGCCCGACACCTATTTCGTTCTTGTAAATCATGGCTGTGTCAATGGAGCGGTAGCCAGTTTCAATCGCTTTCAAAACGACAGATGCTGCTTCATCATTATTAACTTGCCAAACACCGAAGCCTAATTGCGGCATAGACAATCCATTATTTAACGTTACATTCCTCATCTAACCACTCCTTATAGATTATATTACACCCAAAAGTATAGCATAAATTAGTAAGGATAAAGTCTTTAACACCATGAATTAAGTTCTTTAAACAAATATGATCAAATGTCATAAGTATGTAATTTTAATTACGCAATTGAAAAAACAATGTTTTCCGTGATATGTGAGGGGCTAAAGTAGGTGGGAGCTGAACTAACTGACATGTCATTATTCGGGGTATGCAACTGAACTTTGCTAAATTGGTGTAAGACAGACACTCTAACATGATGGTGGGCATATAAATAGAAAACGAGTTAAAGGAGGGAGTGTTTACACATGTCCACCATTTTGGCAGCTATCACTCACGTGGTGAAAGAGCTGCTAGTCTTTGTGTCATTTGTAAAGAACAATGCCTTTCCACAGCCATTAAGCCAGCAGGATGAAAAAAAATACATTGAATTAATGAAGGAAGGAGACGAACACGCCCGCAATTTACTCATTGAACATAACCTGCGCTTAGTGGCTCATATCGTGAAGAAATTTGAGAATACCCGTGAAGACACAGAAGATCTTATTTCCATCGGTACAATTGGACTTATTAAGGCGATTGAAAGCTATTCATCTGGTAAAGGGACAAAGCTTGCAACGTATGCGGCCCGCTGTATTGAAAATGAAATTTTAATGCATTTACGGGCATTAAAGAAAGTAAGAAAAGATGTGTCGTTGCATGATCCGATAGGTCAAGATAAAGAAGGAAATGAAATTAGCCTCATTGATGTTCTTCAAGCAGAAACCGAGGATCTTGTGGATCAAATTCAGTTGAATATGGAAAAAAAGCAAATATATAAATACATTCACGTCCTTGATAGTCGGGAAAAAGAAGTGATTGTTGGTCGTTTTGGTTTAGATATGAAGAAGGAAAAAACTCAGCGAGAAATTTCAAAAGAATTGGGGATTTCAAGAAGTTATGTATCTCGTATTGAAAAAAGAGCACTTATGAAGTTGTTCCATGAGTTCTATCGTGATCATAAAAAAGGTCTTCGAAAAGGAAAGGAATAATTTATAAGAGAGCGACGTTAAACGCCTTCATCGACTAAAGTTGTCACATGGAGGCGTTTTTTAATAAAAGTAACTTTAGACAAATTTACATAAAGGTATAAAATTAAGTGGATGTTTAATCATTATTTTTTCACCTTCTTAACATCCTCTCGGCTGGCATAAAGGCTACGCGTAGATTTCTTGAAGAAATGTATCAGTTTCACAGATGTATTAAATGAAAAATAAGGTTTGCCCATACTAGTTAGCTGACTAAGATGAAGCCAATAAATGCTTAAGCATATGATGATACCAGCAAATCCGAATAAGGTCGCCATAATCATCATTGGAAAACGTAGAAGTCTTATAGCCATAGTCATTTCTTTATTAGGTACAATAAAAGAAGCACAAGCTGTCAATGCTACGACAAATAACATGATACGTGAAATTAAATCAGTACTAATCACGAGGTCACCGATAACTAATCCTCCAGCAAGGACGATGATTTTACCTATAGGAGTTGGAAATAGAACACCTATTTCTTGAATGGCGTCTATTAAAAGCTCAACTATAAACGTTTCAAGAAATGGACTGTATGTGACGAAGAAAAGAGCTTCTTTTACGATAGAAGAGAGTATATAAGGAAAAAGATTAAAATGGAAACTGACTAGTGCAATATAAAAGCTTGGTAATGTCACAGAAGTAATGAAGCTAATAAGTCGTAATGGCGGGAGTAGCATTTTCTTTTTATTACAATGGTTGATGGCCGTTTTATGAGTTTCATAAAAAGCCAAAAATGTCATCGGTAAAATAAGCGCTTGTGAATCTCCCTCGATTAAAAGAACGACTCGCCCTTTTAATAAATGAGAAATACATGGGTTAAGCCGATCGGTTTTCATAAATTGAGGAAAGGGAGAGAAAGGAAAGTCTTCTAAATGCTCCTCTACCATTCCAGTAGTGAGTGCTTTCGTACTAGTCAATGTACTAAGACGTCTCTTCACTTCTTGAAGAACTTGAGTATCAGCAGCACCCTTTCTATATACCAAGGTGAGACTACCATTTTTGTCGCTATTCATGTGCTGGATCACTAATTGTGCCTGTGAAACGTGCTTTCTTAGCTGAAAAATATTTTCTTTCTTTTCTCTTACGAAATGCTCTACTGGACTTTGATGGTGGTTATCTTGTTTAAAGTGTGATGTTTTGATACAAAAACATAAAGGGAGACTATCGACGAAAATGATCGTATTCCCTGCAAGTATTTCTTGTATAATGTCGGATGCTTCATAAAATCTTTTGGCACCGAGTTGGTTAAATAACTGAAGCATCGTCAGGCGGGATGTTATTTGGGCAAGGTAAGTATTTAAATCAAATTGGTCCTTCTGAGATACTAAAGAATCCAAATATATCACTTCACAACTTTCATAAGAAACGATATGGTAGTGCTTAATGCTCAACTCATTTGTCTCGTTAAGTGCTTCCTTTACATAAAGGCTGTTCTTTTTAGCGGACGTTGTGACGATAAATGAGGGCTGTGTGTCCGTTGTCATTCTAAAATTGTTGCTTTTTACTTCCTCATTTTTATGAAACCAGCTAAAGAGTTTCATGGTTTTCTCCTTTGGATAAAGTCGGGGTACTTAAATGATATGAAAAGACTTTTATATACTCAGTGTGCCTGTATTAAATGAAAATTATTCATTTATCACAGATAACCGTCCTTAAAGCTCCCTGCTCAAATAGAGAGGAGTATTTGTGTGTGGTGGTTACTATCGTTCGCTAATGTCCTGATTGACTCAAATACTAATAATTAGAAAAAACTATTTAAGCGGGATAAAGGATGCTAATATCTTAATTGTAGGTTCGTCTTATATTGGGCGTGATACCTCTTAGTTAATATTCGCGTAGAAAATATGATAAGATAATGACGGAAGATGTAGAAACAGGAGGCTAAACGATGAAATTTATTGATAATGAAGGTGTAACCGATCCAAGAATTAATTTAGCAATTGAAGAATACGCTTTAAGGCATCTACCAATTGATGATACGTATTTACTTTTTTACGTTAATGAGCCGTCAATCATCGTAGGCAAAAACCAAAATACCATTGAAGAAATAAATAAAGAGTATGTGGAAAAAAATCATATTCATGTCGTTCGACGTCTTTCCGGTGGCGGGGCGGTGTATCATGATTTAGGGAATTTAAATTTCAGCTTTTTGACGAGGGATGATGGAAAAAGTTTTTCTAACTTTCAGAAATTCACTTCTCCTGTTATTAATGCGCTTCAAAAGCTAGGTGTTAATGCGCAATTAAGTGGGCGTAACGACATTCAAGTGGGTGAAAAGAAAATTTCGGGGAACGCTCAGTATACGACAAAAGGACGAATGTTTAGTCACGGTACGTTATTACTTGATTCTGAAATTGAAAAAGTAGTAGATGCATTAAAAGTAAACGCTGAGAAAATTCGTTCTAAAGGTATTAAATCCATTAGAAGTCGAGTAGCTAATATTAATGAGTTTTTAGAAGATAAATTAACAGTAGATGAATTGAAGAAAGTTCTATTAGACGATATCTTTGCTGGTGGCGATGTGGAAACATATAAACTCACGGAAAATGATTGGAAAGGGATTAACCAAATATCAAATGAAAGATATGGTAACTGGGATTGGAATTATGGCAAGTCCCCTAAATTTGATTTGCATCGCTCTAAACGATTTGAAGGTGGCACGATTGATGTTCGCCTAAACGTGTCCAAAGGGGAGATTACTGATTGTAAAATATTTGGTGACTTTTTTGGTGTAGGAGAAGTAAGTGATGTGGAAGAATTACTGATAGGTGTTAAATATGAAAAAAATGCCCTTCACGAGGCTTTGGCAGATGTTGATATGAGTTATTACTTCGGGAAGGCTCCACGTGAAGGATTAATAGAACTCATATATTAGTTAAAAAGGCGCTGTCTTCAAATCTCATTCTTTGAAGATCGCGCCTTTTAAAGTCGTTTATACGAGTATTAAACCCATTTTTACTTAATAGCAGCGGTAAGTGCCACGTCTACCATGTCATTAAACGTGCTTTGGCGTTCTTCAGAACTTGTTTCTTCACCAGTTAAAATATGATCACTAACTGTCAGTACAGACAAGGCATTGACATCAAAGCGCGATGCAATGGTGTAAAGGGCAGACGTTTCCATTTCTACTGCTAATACTTGGTGATTAGCAAGAAGCGGGATTAGATCTTTGTCCTCATTATAAAAAACATCGCTCGTAAAAACACTGCCAACTTTAACATTTAGCTCATGAGCAGTTGCGCCATCATAAGCTTTTTTAAGTAAATCAAAGTTAGCGGTTGGTGCAAAATCAATTCCTTTAAAATGATGGCGGTTCACGCCTGAATTGGAAGTAGCACTCATGGCAATGATAACGTCTCGTACTTTTACATCCTTTTGAATTGCGCCACACGTCCCTACTCGAATGAGGTTTTTAACCCCGTAGCTGTTAATTAATTCATGGACATAAATTGAAATTGAAGGGACACCCATGCCTGTCCCTTGCACAGAAATTCGTTCACCTTTATATGTTCCTGTAAACCCAAGCATTCCTCTTACTTCATTATAGCACGTCACATCAGTCAGAAAGTTTTCTGCGATATATTGTGCGCGAAGAGGGTCCCCTGGTAATAAGATAGACTCTGCTATGTCACCTTGTTTTGCTCCAATATGTACACTCATCTCATGTAGCCTCCTTCTCATAGTTCATGATCAACTTTAAACGTACCATAGAAATACAGAAAAAAGCAAAATAAATAGCTAAATAGCTCATATAACGTTGCAAACATGATGTAGCTTTTCCTATGGAAAGAAAATGAGACATAGGACTTATTGATAAACTCTCTAAAATAAGCGGATTTCCCTATTTGGTATGGTATATTAGTCGTATATGATACGATCGAATGAGGTGGAAAGATGGAAGTAATCAATAGTTTAAATTGGGAAGACACCATTATTGGCCGAGTACTTGCTGATGATGTCGTTTCTCAGTCAGGCCATTTTTTATTGAGAAGAGGGACTGTTTTAACCCATTGGCATCTTAATATTTTAAAAAATCATAGTATTGAAGAGATACGTCTAAAAGAACAGACAGAACCACCTGTTAATTTAGAATTAAAACAAGTTTTTAAACATAAAGAACCACTGTCTACTCATTATTATGAAAACATCAAAGAGATTAAAAGACTTTTTCAGGATGCTATATCTAAACAGGTACCTTCGTTACAGGAATTTATGGTGCCTTTTACACCTTTAATGGAAACTGTACTAAAAGGCCCAGACATTTTTTTAGAGCTGCGACATATAAAAGGGCATGATGAGTATACATTTCGCCATTGTCTAAATGTGGGTCTCCTCTCGGCTACTATTGGAAAAATTCTACGTTATTCGCATAGTGAGACAGTAAAGTTAGGGACAATGGGATTTTTACATGATATTGGTAAAATGAAGGTGTCGTTGCAAATACTGAATAAAGAAGATCCCCTCACAGAGGAAGAGTTTAAAGAAATTCAAAATCACACGATTTATGGCCGGGACATCTTGAAAGAAATGTACGGAACTAGTGAAGATATTATTAATGGTGCTCTTTATCATCATGAAAGAATGAACGGTTCAGGCTATCCTTTTGGAATTAAGAAAGAGGAGATTCCATTTTTAGCGCAAATTATTGCAGTAGCCGACGTGTATGACGCTATTTCTTCTGATAGAATTTATCGTGATAAATTTACACCTTTTGAAGCGCTTGATGAGTTAGTACAGGAAGTATACAAGGATAAGCTTAATGGAGAAATCGTTTTCCCATTTGTCTCTCACATTCTCAATGGTTATATTGGAAAAGAAGTGGAATTGAGTGATGGTAGTAAAGGGGAAATTGTTCAACTATTTATGGAAGAAATTAACCGTCCTCTTGTTAAAATAGGAGACGATTTTATTGATTTAAAAACAGAGCGAAAACTTCATATAAAAGATGTTTATATTCCAGATAAAAATTTTGCATTTAACTCTAATAAAGAAGACCTATAAATCTCTTATTTTAAAACCTTGGCATGCCAGGGTTTTTTTCTTTGTCAGGATGGATGAAGGAAAACCTAAGTCCTGAATAACGAGAGGACTTAGGTTAATGAAAAATTATTTTTGTTCCACACCGAGAACTCGATTTACGCGTTTACGAAGCATCTTCATACCACCGCCGCCCGCTTGAAAGTGGCGTAGTTGACCGTCTTTATCAAACACGTAATAGGCCGGCACGTACTGATTTTCAAACGCATCAGTCAATTTATGTTCACTGTCAACGTATATCGGTTGGCTAATGTCATGTTCTTTGGCAGTCGCTTCGATAGTACTTAAATCAAGATCCTTTTCAGAACGAGGCATATGGACAGCGATCACATTCAACTCATCTTTGTACTCATCACGAAAAGTATTTACATCAGGCATGGCATCTTTACAAAGTCCGCAGCTTACAGACCAAAAATGAATAAGAGTTGGTTTGTCACCTAATAGCTCTGATTTTGATTTTTCACCATTTAACCAAGTGGTTGCACCTTCTAATTCTGGCATTGGTTCACGTAGCTTCATTCAAAACACTCCTCATAATTAAAAATCGTCTACTTATTACTCACTGATTATAGGTTCCTTTTATTATAAAGTAGCTTGTCCAGGCTTCCAATTTGCAGGACAAAGCCCACCAGTTTGAAGCGCTTGAAGGACACGTAAGGTTTCATCTACGTCTCGGCCGATGTTATTGTGATTGACAACAGAATACATCAGCTCGCCTTCAGGACTGATGATGAAAAGTCCCCGTAGTGCCACACCTTCGTCCTCAATAAGAACCCCATATTCACGGGAAATAGTATGGTTAGTATCAGCAGCCAGTGGATAATTTAGGTCGCCTAGACCATTATTATCACGGTGGGTGTTGATCCATGCTAAATGTGTATGAACGGTGTCAGTTGAAACACCAATAACTTCAGCATCTAAATCTTCAAATTCGTCGTATCGATCACTTAATGATGTTATTTCTGTTGGACAAACATGGGTAAAATCCATTGGATAAAAGAATAATACCGTCCATTGATCTTTTTTCATGTAGTCTTCTAAAGACACTTTACTAAATTCCTTATTAGGCATGACAGCTTCCATCTCAAATCTTGGTGCCTGTTTAGCTACCATTCGCTTATCTGACATCGTTATCTCTCCTTAATAATAATAGTTATTATTTTGTACGCACTTTATTCTTACATCCACGTATCTACATGTCAAGTGAAAAGGTTCACTATCTTATTAAATCTTAAAAACCATTATATAAAAAGCTAACTGTTGTTTTCAAGTAATTTGCTCATATAGCTATGAAGGTCCAATTCTCAATGCGATTACAGATTCTCATTTACAGAGTATTTAGTATGAATAGCTTTAAGTAACTCTTCTTTAGAGATATGAGGGGAGGTTAATTCAAGGCCTTCGCTATATAACAGCATGTCTTTGAACAGGGGGCTCGGCTTATACCCAGCCTGTTTTAAATCTTCCCCATTTATTGTTCGTCTCAAGGTTTCCCGCTTAAGAATATAATTGAACAGCTTCGTTGTATTTTTTTCAGTAAAAATTGAAAACCATGCTATGAGTGGCTCTTTATTAATTTGAGAAAATGTCATATGTAAGTCCATTAACGACAAATTTAATAAATAATGTAGATCAACTTTTTGTTTTGTAAGTGATTGGAACGTATCTAATGTTTTAATGTCTTCCTTTTTTAGGCAATAATCATACAGCTCTGCAAAGCTCTCTTTATTCATAGTGGTTAGTAAAGCCATATAACAAATCCATATAGATGAGTGAACAGCCACATTTTTGTCTTGAAGAACTGCCTGCCAGCCTGCAAGAGTTTTAATATGTTTTGCTGATAGGTTGATGTCTAAAGGTGATTGGAACAGATAATTTAATAATGAAAAGGTATCCATACGCATCACACAAATTAACGGGTCTTCTTCGTTAAATAGACGTATGAGTTCACTTGCAAGACGAGGTTTTGAGACAGAATGAATATGACTCACAGATTCATGGGCAAGTCGTTCGGTATTTTTCGATAAGCGAAAGTTAAAACGTGATTCAAAACGAATGGCCCGCAAAAGTCGTGTAGGATCTTCTACAAAGCTTAAATTATAAAGAACAAGCAATTGCTGCTTTTGTAAGTCCTTTAAACCGTTAAAGTGGTCTAATAATTCACCGAAAGCTTCTTCGTGAAGGCAAATAGCCATAGCGTTAATTGTAAAATCCCGTCTATATAAGTCTTCCTTAATAGTAGAAAGTTCGACATTAGGTAGAGCGGCTGGGAAATCGTAGTATTCTGTTCGTGCACTTGTTAAATCGACTTTGTAACCATTAGGATGCTTCCAAGTAGCTGTGCGAAATGTTTCGTGGGTTCTAACGTGACCACCGTAGTGTTCCTGCATATGAAGTGCAAAGTCAATGCCATCGCCTTCAACAACAATGTCCATATCTTCATTACGACGGTTAAGAAGTAGATCTCTTACCGTACCCCCGATTAAATAAGCACGCATAGATAGCCTTCCGGCTTCCTTTCCAAGCAGTTGTAACACATTATAAATAGTAGAAGGCAATTGTTTTTTCATCGTCTGTGTCAGCTGTCTTTTTAAAGGCACAGAGGTATGCTGAATAGCATGTACGCTACTTTTATTAATTCCGTGCATAGCTTGAATAATATCTGTTCTTGAAACGATGCCAATGAGCTGGTCTTTATGAATAACAGGCAATCTTCCAACATGTTCTTCAATCATAAACTCCCTGATCGTACTGATTTTTTCATGAAGATCAATTGTAATAGGAGAGTGGCTCATATAACCTTTTACAGGTGCATGTCCTAAATCGTGATGAAGAGCTTTGTCAACATCTCTTCGGGAAATGATACCGATAACCTTTTTATCTTCTACGACCGGAAAGCCTGTATGTCCATAGCGATACAGCATTTTAGACACTGTTTCAATAGTTGTATTTGGGGCGACTACGCGAACAGGTGATGACATAATATGCTTAGCAGTCATCGCATCTTCAACGGTAGCAGGAAGATGCGCTCTGACCTCCGTCATGATGGACGTAAGGTCTTTTCCATTAATTGATGCGGAAGCAGCTTTTTCATGTCCACCACCATTAAAGTGTCTAATAACAGGAAGGACGTTGATTCTGTCATTATCTGCTCTAGCCGTTATGAATGTTTTATTCCCCATTGTGACCACGGAATAGACAGCATCAGCCCCTGTAACTTGAAGCAACTTCTTTGTGATGACAGAGAGGTGGCCAGTGTATGATTTTTGACTGTGATAGGCAATAATTATATCAGTTCCATCAATTGAAATCAGGTCATTATGATCTACTAATTGTTGAAAAAGAGAAAGTTGCTCCTCCGTTAATGGCGCATCACGGAACTGTTCAATGACGCGCAAATTAGCCCCTTGTTCTAAATGGAATGCAGCAGCAGCTAAGTCTCGTGACGTTGTATTTTCATAGGTGAAAGCCCCTGTATCTGAATAAACACCTAAGCCAAAAAGAGTGGCCTCTAAAGGAGAGACAGAGAGTTCTTGTTGTTGGATTAACTCAGTTAAAAGAGTGATGGTCGCCCCAACATCATCGACCTTTCCTTCAGTGTATGACACCGTTTCTTCTGTCTGAGGGTGATGATCATATACGTGATATGTCACGTCAGGAGGTAGCTTATCAGCTACGTCACCCAACCTGTTAATACTGTTAGTATCAACAAGTATTAATACGTTAATTTTTGCCCATGGAACCTCTGACAATGGTTTAAATGTAAATGTATCTTTATAAATAGCTAAAAAATGGTTAACTTCAGGGGCTAATTTGGCAGGTAGTATAATGTCAGCTTCAGGATATAATTTTTTAGCAGCAATCAAAGAGGCGAGCCCATCAAAATCCAGATTGCTGTGAGAAAATATCGTTTGCATGTCATCTCCTCCAGCTTGTGATAGTATGTTTACTATTTAAACATATTTTTGAATGAAAAGCCTTCCTAATTAGGAAGGCGTTTTTAAAGGATAGACAATTAAATGAAGGTTAAAACATGTAGTTATCGTGAAAATCCTAGTATGAATCTTTTTCTTTAAAGCTATTATAATTTTTTAAACCGGAAATGGCTGATCATTAAAATAGAAAGTGATAAAATGAGAAACATGAAAAGGGGAGGCGAAAAAGAATAGCTAAACAGGAAGCTTATAGTTAGAAGGCATCCTGCTCCAGTAATGGGAAGACCGATAAAATATCCGGATGAATTAGAAATGTTAAACTGGGCGAGGCGTATGGCACCGCAAATGATAAAAAAAATTGAAGCCATTGCACCAGCTGCTCCAAATTGATAGAGTACTGAATTAAAGAGAAGAAGCGAAGGGGCTACCCCAAAAGATATTAAGTCACATAATGAGTCCAATTGCTTACCTAATTCCGATTGAATATTCATTTTTCTAGCAACTTTACCATCAAGCAGGTCAAGGATAGCGGCTGTGCTAATAAACGCCACTGTCAAACCTGTATGCCCTTGAAGTAGAGAAAGGAGCGCAAGACTTCCAAAGCCCAAATTCATAATTGTAATCACATTAGCCGTCTGGCTACGTAAGCGTTTAACTGCACTGTCAAAAAAATGCTGCAACAGGACCATCTAAGATCACTCCTATGTAATTTGAGAACACTAAGCTATAATAAATGTTAATTATACCATAATAAGTAGAGAGGTACTATAAAATTAGTTACCCGAGAAAGGAAGTTTAATAAGGTATGAAAAAAAGGTTATATCGACTTATGCTTGAACTCACTCATAATCCATTATATAACTATATGCTAAAAAAGGCAGCTACACACTCTTGGAGTCGGAAAGCTATTCCTTCCTTCTCCAAGACGTTTAATATTAATACTAATGAGGTAGCTCGTCAGGCAGCAGAGTTTCAACATTTGAATGATTTTTTTAGTAGGGAATTAAAAGAGGGTGCACGTCCGGTTAGTCAGGCTGTCAATGAGATTGTGAGTCCGGTTGACGGTGTTCTATCGGAAGTAGGAGATATTACAGATAAAACACTTATGCATATTAAACAGAAACCCCATTCTTTAAAGACGATGCTCGGTCTTACAGGTGCTGTGAATACGTATTTGGGAGGAAAATATTTCGTCTTTTATCTATCACCTAAAGACTACCACCGTATCCATGCTCCTTATTCGGGACATGTTAGACGACGTTGGGCTCTAGGGAGGTATTCAGAACCGGTCAACCACTTAGGCTTTTATTTCGGACAAGAACCACTAGCCACGAATTATCGTCTGATTACAGAGTTTGAAAGCTCTAAACATCGTTTTGCTGTCGTAAAAATTGGCGCATTAAATGTGAATAGTATTCATTTGTCACATACTGAGCCATATAGTCAAAAGGGTGAAGAAATAGGGTATTTTTCGTTTGGTTCTACGGTCGTTTTATTATTTCAACAAAATACGGTTGAATTAGCGCGATGGATTGCTGACACTAATAAAAGCAATGTGCCAGTTAAACAAGGTGAAACGATCGCCTCATGGGTTAATCAAGAAGAATGATTGTCCTGACACATAGAATGGAAAAATAGAAAAACGAGGCGGGATAAAGCCCCGTCTCGTTTTAAAAATTATTTCCTTTATGGAAATATGTTCTGTGTTAATGGTCCGCTTCTGATTTTTGCTTATTAATCGCATCAGCTAAATCATCTTGCGTGCTTTTTTCAGACATTTTTACGTTAACATTATAGGCTGAGCGAGCTATCATGAACGCAGCTACTGGCGCTGTCATAAATACAAAGATGATTGTGAGTAGCAGTTTACCAACAAACATGCCATGAATCGCAAGAAAATACAGAAAGACACCAATGATCACACTGATAACTCCGAGTGTGGCGCTTTTAGTAGCAGCATGGAGGCGTCCATAAACATCAGGTAACCTAAGAATTCCTATAGACCCTAAGACACTTAGAAGCCCTCCTAATAAAAGAAAGATACTAATGATGATCTCTATCAAGAACCACACCCCCCTCAATAAATTTAGCTATGGCTACCGAGCCGATAAAAGCAAGGATAGCTAAAACAAGGACGACTTCAGCATAAGCGATTGTATCTTGAATTAATAGCAATATGGCAGTGAAGCCAATGAGATTAATGCCGATTGTATCCAAAGCTGTTAGTCGGTCTGACATGCTAGGGCCGATTAGAGCACGAATAGTACAAGCAAAAATAGAAAGGGACATTAATATTAGTACAATTATTGCAACAGTCGTTAACATTAATGTGTCACCTCCATAATCGCTTTTTCAAATGAATCATGAATCTCAGCAATAGCCTTTTCTTTGTCAGGTACGTGAATGGAGTGAACAAATAAAGTTCGCCCATCTTCCGAAAAATTCATCGTTAAAGTTCCAGGAGTAAGAGAAATCAGATTAGCTAAAAGTGTTACTTCCCAATCTGTTTTAAGTTTGGTCGGTACAGCAATGATTCCTGGTTGGATGTCGGGATTCGGACTTAAAACGATTTTTGTCATATCAATATTAGACAAGATAAGTTTATATAGAAACAACACTAATAGCTTGAATACTGCTACAACACGTCGGAAATAAAAATCGAAGTGTAAAAACCTTCTTAGAACAAATAAAAGTAATAAACCTACGATATAACCAAGCATAAACTCTACGACAGTATACTCGGTCCTTAACAACATCCATATTAAAGCTAAACCTATATTTAATAAAATTTGAAAGGCCATGGCTACTACTCCTTAAGCACAGAATTAATATAGTCGGAAGGATCCATAAGTTGCTCAGCAAGTTCCAATGAAAATTGGATAAATGGTTCAGCTGCTACCCCTAAGATAATGGTTAAAGCAACTAATGGTAGGGTAGTAACTAATAGTTTACCAACCTTTTTATTTTTTGCGTCTGGATCAGGCGCTTTAACTTCTCCCCAAAAGGACGTCATGAAAATCTTAAGCATGGAGAACAATGTTAAAACCCCAGTAATAAGACTGACTGCAATAATAAAGTAATGTCCCGCTTCTAAACCAGCTACAACGAGAGCAAATTTCCCAAAAAATCCACTTAAAGGTGGGATACCTGCTAGTGAGAAGGCGGCAATGAAGAAAAGCCAGCCGACGTACGGGTGTGTTTTGAGTAAACCGCTCATCTGTTTTAAATGGGAAGTGCCTGTGATTTTTTCAGCAATTCCTGCATATAGAAACAACGCTGATTTTACGATAATGTTATGGACGAGAAAATAGAATGTTCCCGCAATAGCCAATGGTGTGAAGATCCCGATTCCCATAATCATATAGCCTACCTGACTAACGATATGAACAGCAAGGATACGTTTAAAGTCAAATTGAGATACGGCACCGAGTACCCCGATAAACATTGTTAAACCACCGATAATGAGTAAGATTTGAAACACGAGCTGATCATGCGGAAAAATAAGTGTATACGTGCGCATGAGCGTGTAGACGCCGACTTTTGTTAACAATCCTCCAAAAAGCGCTGCGATGGCCGCAGGAGGAGCAAAGTAAGAGTGGGGAAGCCAGTAGTACAATGGGAAAATCGCACTTTTAGTCCCGAAAACAAATAGAAAGATTACCGCAATAACTGATACAACACCAGTCTGCTCTAATTCAGCTACTTTTTGAGATAAATCTGCCATATTTAATGTTCCAGTGACTCCGTAAAGATAGGCCACAGCTGTAATGAAAAACATAGATGAAACAGTGTTTATGATGACATATTTCAAAGACTCACGAAGTTGGTACCTTTTACTTCCCATTGATATGAGTATAAACGATGCAATGAGCATAACCTCGAAAAAGACAAAAAGGTTAAATAGATCACCAGTTAAAAATGAACCGTTCACCCCTACCATTAAAAAGAGGAAAAAGGGATGGAAATAATTCTTTTCTCGCTCCGCAGAAAACGTCTGAAAAGCAAACAATAGACAGACGATAGAAAGCAGGGCGGAGAGGGTGACGAGTGAACTGGATAGTAAATCAGCTACTAATACAATACCAAAAGGTGCTGGCCATGCACCCAATTCAATGGTTTGAATGCCATCGGTATATACAATATATGTCATGTAACTTGCCACTATAAGCATCGCGCTCGTGGCAATGACACTGGCCACGCGCTGAATGCGTTTGGAGTTCTTGAAGAATATTAAAATAATACCGACAAGAAGTGGTATGAGTATTGGTAGAATGACTAAGTTATTCATCTTCAGTTCCCCTTAATTCATCGAAATTATCTGTTTTGTGTTCTTTATATGTTCGATAGGCCAATACGAGCATAAAGGCAGTGATCCCGAAGCCGATAACAATCGCAGTTAAAATGAGCGCTTGTGGCAGCGGATCAGAATATGTTGACGCCTCTTCCCCTAAGAGGGGAGGAGCTCCTTGTTGTAGTCCTGACAATGTTAAAAGTAGTAAGTGGGCACCGTGTGAAATAACAACGACGCCAATGATAACCCTTAATAAACTTTTAGACAAAATCAAGTAGGTTGCTACAGTAAAGAGGACGCCGATCGTCAAAATCATTAATATTTCCATCAGCTATCATCCTCCGCAATAGTTAAAATAACGAGTAAAGTAAATCCAACGACTACTAAATATATCCCTAAATCAAAAGGAAGGGCAGTCGTTAATTCCGTTTTACCTAAAATCGGTAGTTGATAATATCTAAAGAACTGATTTAAGAACGGGTCACCTAGAAACATGCCGACCATACCGGTCAAGACAGCTAGTAGTAACCCGGAAGCAATGATTTTTGCGTAATTAAACGGCAATACTTTTTTAATGGTCTTAATATCAAAGCTTAAGAAAAGTAGCACCAGTGCTGATGCCGTCATCAAGCCCCCGATAAAGCCACCACCAGGATTGTTGTGCCCAGCGAAAAAGAGAAAGATGGAAAATGCCAGGATGATAAACGCCACGATTCTTGTAATAACATGTAATTGAATGGGAGTATTTTTCATTAGACATCTTCTCCTTTCCGCGCTTTAAATTTAATAAGGACAACGACTCCTAAGGCAACGATCCCTAAAACGAGAACTTCTAACAACGTATCAAGGCCACGGAAGTCCACTAATATGACGTTAACAATGTTATTCCCACCTGCTAACGCATAAGAATTCTCTACAAAGAAATCAGAAATGGGGCTAATTGGGTTCTCATAGCTATACGCATGCACACTCAAGGCTGTTAGTGTCACTACGAGTCCAACGCCGATTGAAATGATGAGATTAGATAACCTGAAGACAGGCTTAAACGTCTCTTTACGCAATTCAGGCAAGTGATAAAACACGAGCAAGAATAAAACAACCATGACTGTTTCTACGAGCAGTTGGGTCAACGCAAGATCAGGTGCTCGGAAGACCACGAAAAGAAGGGCTACGAGAAAGCCTACTACACCCATTAAAACAATAGCAGAAATACGCTTTGAAACAAAAGGAATAACAATCGTACTCAAGATTAGTGATAGGGACACAAAATACATATAAGATGGTATCTCAGTCGTGTTTGTAAAATCCACTGCAAGAGCGTTACTCTGCCATAACATGAAACTGACTATAGCAATTAAGAAAATAAACATGTATGAAAAGTAATCGCGCAAACGCCCTGTCATTTGTACATTATTCACTACAGTTGAACCATTAATTAACCCTGTCAGACCATTGTCATAAAACCAATTCAAAGGGTCTCTCTCTCGTAAGTAGAAAGTGGTGTCTTGCCACTTTTTTTGGTTTAAGAATATGAACGCTCCAAAGAAAACAACACCCATTGTCATGAATAATTCAGTATTAAAACCGTGCCAATGGTAAATGTTCACATAAAATTGTTCGCCAGGCGCTGTAAGGCCAGGCATAATCGACTGCATAACAGGCTCAATAATGGTATAGGAAAGTAAATTAGGGAACAATCCAAAAACAATCACTAATGATGCCAATATAATAGGCGAAATAAGTAAACCGATTGGAGCTTCATGAGCCGCTTTATCGAGTTTTTCAGGTTGATGTTTTCCCGTAAATGTTTTGAATAGCATAATCATGCAATAAATAAATGTGAACACACTGGCAATCCATGCGACGACAGGAAAAATCACCCCGAAATTACCAACGTTAAAAACGTCGAGAGTGGCACTATTCAATGTTCCAGTAAAAAACATTTCTTTACTCAAGAATCCATTAAAAGGCGGCAATCCAGCCATTGAAGCAATTCCAATCAGAGAGACGGTAAATGTAATTGGCATGATCGTCATGAGGCCGCCGAGTTTTCTAATATCCCTCGTGCCTGTTTCGTGATCAATGATACCCACGACCATGAACAGACTTCCTTTAAAGGTAGCGTGATTGATAAGGTGGAACACTGCAGCAAGAACAGCCACTATCGGTAAAGAAGTGCCGTCAATGATCTCATAATGATAGCCTGCAGATCCAAGTCCTAATAAGCTCATAATTAACCCTAGTTGACTTATAGTGGAAAATGCAAGGATTCCTTTCAAATCTTTTTGCCTAACAGCTGACACTGATCCCCATAGTAACGTAAATAAGCCGAAGGTAGAAATGATCCAAAACCATTCAGCTTGACCACCAAACACCGGGGTCATACGAGCCACTAAGTAAATACCAGCCTTAACCATTGTAGCTGAGTGTAAGTAAGCACTAACAGGCGTCGGTGCTTCCATAGCATCAGGCAACCAAATATGAAATGGAAATTGGGCTGATTTTGTAAAGGCCCCTAATAAAATTAATAGCATAGCAGGAATAAATAAAGGGCTTGTGACAATAACGTCAGCCATAGCAATAATTCCTCTTATACTGAATGTGTCTGTCATTAAATACATCAAAGTAAAACCAGCGAGCATTGAGAATCCACCAGTTACGGTAATTAACATAGACTTTTGAGCGCCATAACGGGATTTCTCTTTGTGGAACCAGTATGCGATAAGCAGTGATGATGCAAGACTGGTAATTTCCCAAAATACATATAAGACAATCAAGTTGTCTGATAACACAACGCCGAGCATAGCTCCCATAAACATCATTAAATAAACATAAAAGTTGTTAAGGGGCTCCTCTTTTTTGTTGGCGATATAATAAATTGAATAAAGAACGACGAGCGTTCCTATTCCGGTAATTAACAAAGCAAAAAGAAGGCTCAAACCGTCGAGGTAGACGGTAAAATTGATGCCAAGAGAAGGAACCCAAGCGACAGAATAACTGACTGTTTCCATAGGTGACCCATCTAATGGCAAATATTGAAAAAGGTAAATAAATAAAATCAATGGTAACGGTAAAATGAACCAGCCTGTATGAAGATGGCGGAATTTTTTGTAAATAATCGGCACAAAAATCGCCATAATAAATGGTGCTAAAGTAACAAAATGAAGCGTTGACAAGTGATAAACCTCCTTAATTTTATTCATATGCTGATATGATATATAGGCTTTTGGGAGTGTACAGACAAATATTCATTCAGTCCTATGTATTAAATTCAAATAAAATTATAATATAAAACAATTTTTGTTGCATCCCTGAGACTCTCTATTTAGAAGGATTAGACTTTTTCTTTTAAATATGAAGAAACTAAGAAAAATAGGTAAAAAAACTTTTTTTCTTTAAATGTAAAAAATCAAAGTGAGAACGCTGCCATAGACGTATTGTGATAATTGGGTAAGATGATAAAAGTTATATCACATTAATGACAGTATGAGCAGACGTTTACATTGAAAGTGTATAAAAAAAAACCATCCGTCCCACCCTTATAAAGAGGAGTGATTTGGATGAAAATAAAGACGAAGGCTATTATAGCTATATGTATCTTTCTACTTATTTTCCTTGGAGGCGCAGTTGGGCAAAGTATCGTTTCAAAAGAAATGCTTGAAAGGCAAGAAAATGAAGAAGGATATGAAGGTTTTATTCTAAATGACGTTTTGAGGAATGACCAACGATTTTCTCCGAGAGAATATATTAAAGTCATCCCTATTAAGGAACGATAGTCGTGGGTTTCTTATAAGTGGATTTGTTTATTAAATTTAGAACGTCGTTCAATTTCTTCAGCTATTAAATTTATGAAGTCCTCTGCCAAGTTTAAGTCTTTAGCTTTTTCGTACGTTTCTATTAGAAGCTCATCCGATAGATCGGCTAATGCGCCATACTTTTTCATGTGCCCACCCCTATTTCATCATATGTCAGTGTATTCGAAAACTAAATAATCCTCTATCCCTTGCCTCGTAGAATGCTGAGATAATCAGTGATACATACGAGGGTTATTTTTGATGTTTTAGCTTATTGTAGGTAGCAGATCATAACGCAACCCAATAGTTTAGATTTAAGAAGTTAAGAAGGGTTGTCCCTTTATGGAACGACTTTAACGCGTGTGTTGCATAGATGTTACCATGAATTGTAAAGTATCTCAAATAACATATTATCCACACTTTCGGTGGGTATCTTTGTGGATAGAATGTTAATATCTATCAATTAACTAATGCTTATAAGCGTTAAAATGTGTAAAAACTTATCCACAGATTTGAACGAGTGTTATGAATTGTCGAAAATTATTTTTCGTTTTTTTTATTCTGTTTGAAATTAACGTTTGAATACAGGTATTATAGACAAGAACAACTGTATGGCTAATTTGTCGATAAACTAGGAGGCATATGAGTGTTAAAACAATTTATTCCAGACCAGTACGTTAAATCGGTGTTCGAGATTTCTGTTGAACAGCTTAAGGAACAAGGGGTAAAAGGGATCATAACTGATCTTGATAATACATTAGTGGAATGGGACAGAGCTGATGCTACAGAAAGGCTCATTGAGTGGTTTGACCTTTTAAGAGCGCAAGGCTTTCAGATTGTCATTGTGTCAAATAATAATGAAAAGCGTGTTAAACACTTTGCTGATCCACACAAGATTACATTTATTCACAGTGCTCGAAAGCCTCTAAGTAAAGCATTTAAAACGGCTTGCAAATTAATGAACTTAAAAAGAGAAGAGACAGTCGTGATTGGAGATCAGCTTTTAACTGATATTCTGGGTGGGAATCGCGCAGGATTCCAAACCATATTAGTTGTTCCTGTGGCCCAAACAGATGGCTTTCTAACAAAATTTAATCGCCGTATTGAAAGGCGTGTATTTCATACAATGAAAAAAAGGGGGTTGATCGAATGGGAGAATTCAGACGAGAAGAACTGATTTGTTCAGGCTGTGGTGTTAAGATACAGACAAATAATAAGGAAGGCCTAGGATATGCTCCGCCATCTGCATTGAAAAGAGATGTGATTATTTGTCAGCGCTGCTTCCGCTTGAAACACTACAATGACGTGCAAGATGTACCGTTAACGGATGACGATTTTCTAAAAATATTAACAGAGCTAGGGCAAAAAGAAGCATTAATTGTTAAGATAGTAGATATCTTTGATTTTGACGGAAGTTGGCTACCTGGACTTCATCGCTTTTCCGGTAAAAATCCAGTCCTTCTCATCGGTAACAAAGCTGATTTGTTACCTAAATCAGTGAAACATTCTAAAGTCATTCAGTGGATGAAAAAAGCGGCAAAAGAGTATGGGCTAAAACCTGCTAATGTCCATTTAATGAGTGCGAAAACAGGTGAGGCTATTATGGAGGTAGCAAATTTAATTGACCAAGAACGTCAAGGGAAAGATGTTTATATTGTTGGATGTACCAATACAGGTAAGTCAACTTTCATTAACAGAGTATTAAAAGAATTTGGTGCGGAAGACGAGATGCTTATTACAACTTCTAATATTCCGGGCACTACGTTAGATATGATTGATATTCCTTTAGATGATGGTTCATTTTTGTATGACACTCCTGGGATTATTAATCATCATCAAGTAGCGCATTTGCTTGATAAAAATGAGTTGAAAATGGTTTCACCTAGTAAAGAAATTAAACCGAAAGTTTTTCAACTTAATCCAGGACAAACGCTATTTTTTGGGGGAATGGGGCGTGTTGACTTTGTCAGTGGTGAACCTCAATCGCTCATTGTTTACATATCAAACGAGTTAATAATTCATCGAACAAAAACTGAAAAAGCAGACAGTCTTTATGAGAACCATTTAGGTGAGTTATTATCTCCACCTTTTGAAAAAAATAAAGAAGAGTTTCCACCATTGGTAGGGAAAGATTGGAAAGTGCCTAATGGTAAAATGGATCTCGTTTTCTCAGGACTAGGCTGGGTAACTATTAGTGGGAGTGGTAGTAGTGTTAGAACGCATGCCCCTAAAGGGGTTGCAGTGAGTATGCGTCCGGCTATTTTTTAAGTGAGCTGATGGGCAGAGGAGGAATCTTAATTGAAACAACTATATGGGGTTATTGGCTGTCCTGTCAGCCACAGTCTTTCACCTGTTATGCATAAAGCGGCGTATGAAGAACTATCGATTAACGCTGACTATCACGCTTTCCATGTGGAAGAGAAAGATTTAAAAGAAGCTGTTAATGGGATTCGTGCTTTAGGGATACGAGGAATAAATGTTACTATTCCTCACAAAGTGTCGATTATTCCTTACTTGGATGAGATTGACCCATTAGCTGAGGAAATTGGCGCAGTGAATACTGTGGTGAATGTCGAAGGTAGACTTATTGGTTACAATACTGACGGAGAAGGATATGTTCATGGCTTGCTCCCTGTATTAACGAAAGATTTTGCCGAAATGAGGGTATTGATCATAGGTGCTGGTGGCGCTGCAAGAGGCGTCTCTCTCACTTTAGCTAAATATGGGATAAGAGAAATGTGTATAACGAATCGCACTGAGAGTAAAGGGCGTCATTTAGCTGATGATTGTAGCAGGTTGACAGAAGCGGCTGTTTTGTCACTTGGACGTGCTCAAGCAGAGCTGCCAGGATTTGATTTAATTATCAATACAACCTCAATTGGAATGGCACCTGATATAGATCGTATGCCCTTATCATTGGAAACATTATCTCAAGGTGCGATTGTGAGTGACCTTATTTATACACCAGCTAAAACACGGTGGTTACAAGAGGCAGAAAACAAAGGGGCCATTATTCAAAACGGTTTGGATATGTTTGTTAATCAAGGTGCCCTTGCATTTGAAAAGTGGACGGGAAAATCTGCTCCAAAAGAAATTATGAAGGCAAAAGTATTAGAAAAATTAGGAGGAAATTCATGCTAACTGGTAAACAAAAGCGTTATCTCCGCAGTAAAGCTCATCATATTAAGCCGATTTTGCAAGTTGGAAAAGGCGGAGTCAATGAAAATCTAATTAAACAGGTGGATGACGCCTTAGAAGCTAGGGAACTTATAAAAGTGAGCATTTTACAAAACTGTGTGGAAAATAAAGAGGAAGTTGCCCACTTTATATCCAAGGGGACGCAAGCGGAAATCGTTCAAATTATTGGTAATACACTCGTTTTTTATAAAGAATCTAGTGAGAATAAAACAATTATTCTGCCTTAAGTAACGGGGGATGACTGTGAAAAAAGTAGGCTTATTAGGAGGAACGTTCGATCCGCCTCATATAGGACACTTAGTGATGGCCGAAGAAGCAAGGTTAGAAAAATCCCTAGACGAAATCTGGTGGATGCCTAACCCTTTTCCACCCCACAAAGAGATTAACTCAGCTACTTCAGAAGAAAATCGACTTGATCTTGTGAAAAAAATGGTAGATTGCCATCCTTCCTTTCGTCTATGTACATTTGAAATGGAACGCCCTTGCCCATCTTATACAACAGATACGGTGAAAGCTTTGATGGAAGAGATGCCAACTATTCAGTTTTCTTTTATAATGGGTGGCGACAGTTTAGAGAATTTCCATAAGTGGTATAAGTATGAGGAATTAAGTGAATTACTGCCATTTATTGTAGTGGCCAGGCCTGGTTATCGGCCCACTCATCCAACATCATTTCGAGAGCTTACCATTATAAACAATATTAAGTTGGACGTGTCATCAACAGAAATTAGGCACAAAATTAAAATTGGGGCATTAAATCGCTTTTTGTTAACAGATGCCGTTTATGATTATATAAGGGAGTATCGTTTATATGAATGAAGCAGATGCTTTAGTAGTAGTAAAGCGAGCGTTAAAGCCACAAAGATTTTCACACACTGAAAGGGTTGTTGAAACGGCCACACAATTGGCAGATAAATATGGTGGAGACAAAGATGTCATTAGATTAGCTGCTATTTTGCATGACTACGCTAAGCATCGTCCATTAGAAGAGATGAAGAATAGTGTGCAAGCTAACGGCACTATTCCTGATGATGTGTTACTTTACGGAGATGAACTATTGCATGCGTTTGTTGGCGCTCATTACGTTAAAGAAGAATTAGGGGTAAAGGACGAGGCGGTATTGTCAGCTATATGTTGGCATACTACTGGAAGAGAAAACATGACTATTGAGGATAAAATCGTTTTCCTAGCTGATTTTATAGAGCCAGGAAGAACGTTTGAGGCAGCTGAAAAAGTAAGAATAACAGCGGCGCAAGATTTGGATAAAGCTTGTTTAGAATGTTTAATCCATACAATCTGTTATTTGACAAATAAAGGCGTTCCTGTTTATCCAGAGACATTTAAAGCGTACAATGATTTTGCGCTTAAAATAAGTAGTATGGAGGGTGAAAGATAATATGCAATCTAAAGATAAGTTGGACCTAGCGGTAAAAGCAGTAGATGATAAAAAAGCGTATGCCATTACAGCGCTTGATATGAGAGGGGTATCGCTTGTTGCCGACTATTTTGTTATTTGCCACGGTAATTCAGAAGTCCAAGTTGAAGCCATTTCAAGAGAAGTGAAGGATAGAGCTAATATAGCAGGCCTAGATGTGAAACGTTTAGAAGGACTAGAAGAAGCGAGATGGGTTTTAATTGATTTAAATGATGTGATCGTTCATGTGTTCCACAAAGATGAACGAACGTATTATAATTTAGAAAAACTTTGGGGAGATGCACAAACAATTGAATTGGAGAGTATTATTCAAGCTTAGTGCATAGATAAGAAAGGGACGCTTTAACTATGACATACGCTCATTTTGCATCATTATATGATCGCTTAATGGAAGATGCTCCGTATGCTAAATGGATTTCATATGCGGAAAATCATCTGACTGCAGAGGGGACAATTCTTGATGTTGCCTGTGGCACTGGCACATTTACGCTCATGTTGGCACAAAAAGGGTTTCGAGTCAGTGGAACAGATATTTCAGGAGAAATGCTGGCTATAGCAGAAGAAAAATCTCGAAAAAGTCACGTTGCTGCGCCGTTCTTTTTACAAGATATGCGTTCTTTAGAAGGCTTTTCAGAAATGGATGGTGTGACTTTATTTTGTGATGGCATTAATTATCTTCATAATGAAGAAGAAGTGAAACGAACATTTAATACAATTTATAACGTGCTGAAACAGGATGGTGTTTTGTTGTTTGACGCACATACACCATTCAAATTTGAACACTACTTTAACAATCAGCTCTATGGGGTTGATGATGAACATGTGTCATATATGTGGTTTTGTGACAGGGAAGAAGAGCCTCTTTCAGTAAGGCATTCTCTCACATTCTTTGTGAAAACAAACAATGGACTGTATGAGAGGAAAGAAGAGGAACACTTTCAGCGAACCTATCCTGTTGCATCATACGTATCTTGGCTAGAAGAAGCTGGATATTCACATATAGAAGTAAGTGGTGACTTCGGTACTCGACCATTGAGAACAGATGATGAGCGGGTTTTTATAAAAGCAAAAAAATAACTAGTCAAATAGTGCTATTACTTGTATAATGAAGGAAGCTGCGCGCAGCTTCCTTATTTGTTGAGTAACTCTCTAATATGATCGCGATCATAAGCATACTTCTTATGTGTGGCTTTAAACATGTCATGGAAAGTGTTTTTTGTGTTTTTTTCTAGAACGTCTAATCCTACCCCTGTCACGCCCCCCGGAACAGTAACTCTTTTTTGTAATGTAGCTAAATCAAATTGTTTCCCTCTAAGTAATTCACCGTAAGCAACTAACATTGACTCTGTAATTTTTAACGCTGTTCCTTCTTTGATGCCAGTCTCTTCCACGGCCCCTTTTATCATTTGCCTCACTAAAAAACTAATAAAAGCAGGTCCACAGCTAGCAAGATCAGAAGCGGCTCTCGTCATGTCTGCTGTAATAGAAATAGGAGAAGATATAAGATTAAAAAGTTGATTGAGTTCATTTTGTAATCTGTTTGAGCACCTGTTCCCGAAAGTCACTAATGAGGGTCCTTGTAGAGACAAATTAACAATGCTTGGGATAAATCTCACAACCGGTGTTTTAGTCTTATATAATAATTCTTCAGCTTCTTCAACTTGAAGTGGGCTCGTGATAGTAATAATGACGTGATGAGATTTTAAGTAAGTTGACATATCTTTTAAAACCCCGACCATATCAGCAGGTTTAGTACAGACAAAAATCCACTCAGCACTATCTGCTAACGAACGACTACTACTATGATCTGATACGTGTTTAAATTTGGTCTTTATGTTTTTCACTTTCTCGACGCTTCGATTGGTCACATGGATCATTTCTTCAGGAATTCCCGCTTTAATAAAAGATTCAAGTAAAATACTTCCCATACTTCCCGTTCCGATAAAACCCAGTTGTTGCATGCTTAACATCACACCTCTCGAATGACTCGTTCTTAAAATCTTATGTATCGCTTTACAAATTCATGTCAAAAAGGAGAATTTTATGAAACGGTTTATTCACAATCGACTACTGAGCCACCCTATTTATCTAGTTGGGGCAATAATAGCTATCTCAACTATCCTTATCATTCTTTTTGTCACCACTAGACCTACTGAAAAGGAACAGGTTAACGAGTTGACAGCCTTTTGGGAAGAGGAAAATGGAGAAAAGGTAAATGAGAAATTGGAGGAGATCACTCAAGATATTATCGTGGATATTAAAGGAGAAGTGGCCAAACCGGGCATTTATAAAATGGAGCCAGATGAGAGAGTGAATAATGTGATTACAAAGGCAGGGGGATTCACCAGTGAAGCGAATGTAGATGTTATTAATCTTGCTGAAAGATGCTATGATGAGATGGTGATAGTTGTCCCATCGTATACAGATGTTGAAGAGGGGGAGTTCTCTCATTTAACTGGAAATAGTGGTGAGGATGAAGGAGGTGTTTTTCTCAACGAGGCAACAATGGACGAGTTGACCTCCTTACCTGGGATTGGACCAGCAAAAGCAGAAGCCATCATCTCCTATCGAGAAGAGCATGGTTTATTTCAATCGAAGGAGGACATTTTAAATGTGCCTGGAATAGGAGAAAAAACACTTGAAACATTAGAAGACTACTTAATTATAAAGTAACACGACCTTATCAACCTCATCATTATTTAGCACTATTAATTCTTTGTAGGCCCACATCTCTCCATTGATTAAATTGAGAATTTTGTCTAAACTTGATGAAGAATAGAAATAGATAAATGGAGAAAGGCGGGGAGTGAAATGGAACGCATTTCATGGCACCAATACTTCATGGCACAAAGCCACTTGCTAGCTTTAAGAAGTACATGTACTAGATTGATGGTAGGAGCTACAATTGTTAGGGATAAACGAATCATTGCTGGAGGATACAATGGCTCTATATCTGGTGGTAAGCACTGTATAGATGACGGTTGTTATCTAATAGATAATCATTGTGTAAGAACCGTTCATGCTGAAATAAATGCCCTTTTGCAATGTGCTAAATTCGGTGTTCCTACTGAAGGAGCAGAAATTTATGTGACGCATTTCCCTTGCTTAAATTGCAGTAAAGCGTTAATACAAGCAGGTATTAAAAAGGTTTATTATGCTCAAGATTATAAAAATCATGAATTTGCTATTGAGATGTTTCATCAAGCTGGCGTAACTGTTGAGCAGGTTGAGCTTGAGGAAATGATTCTAGACACTAAAAACAAAGAAAAGTTATTGTTTACAGCAGAACTTTTACGTCAGCTAGAAGCTAAAGGGGCTGATAAAGAGATGATTGAAAAATTCAGAGATGAAGCTAATAAGCTATATACCTCCTCTAGCTAAAGAAAGGAATGTTAACAGCACCTTACCACTCCCTCACTTTCTGAAGGGGGATCTCCCCCCTATCTCCACTCTCTACACTACTATATTATGTGCCCATTTCTATGTAATCCAGTTGAGTTTTTTAGTACTGACCATTTAACCAATAGTCTAGCGAAAAGTATAATAAAAGGGGGAGCCATGAAACCCACGTATTACTGCCTAGCTTTTTCAGTTATTAGCGGTTTATCTGCTAGTTTGTATGGGTGGCAATTTTGGTCAATTACCTTTCTCATTGTTGCTTCATTGCCACATCTGAAATATCTAAACTATTTAAGAGCATGGGGGAGCCTTTTTCTTTATGTGATGTTAATGGGGATATGTTATATATACGGCCATTATATCCTGGAAAGTAATATATCTTATTTAAATGGAGAGGAAACAAATTTTAGTGCTCGTCCATTAACAGAACCGAGAAAGACGTCATCTGGACGAAGCTTGTCTTTTCAAGCAAAACTAAAACAAGGTGAGAAGATACATGTTTTTTTACCATATGAGGAGAAGACATTGAAGCCAGCTTTAAATGATGAATGTAAATTCAAAGGCAAATTATCCCCTCCAAAAACGGCTAGAAATCCATATAGCTTTAATTATAGTAGCTTCTTACGTGAACAAAATATATATTGGACAGTAACTATTAACCCTAACACCCTTGTATGTAAAGAAGGAAATAACAATTGGCTGCATACACTAAAAAAATGGCGTAGTCATGCTGTTTATCAACTTACGTATGAAAAAGATGAAGAAGCCTCAGCATTGATTGCTGCCCTAGTGTTTGGGGACAGGTCTTTATTCAGTGAACAACGCCTGAATCAATTTAGGCAGCTTGGTATTATACATTTGCTAGCGGTATCTGGTTTGCACATCGGCCTTGTCACAGCGGTACTTTATTATCTATTGTACAGAATTGGTATGACGAGGGAAAAGGCTGCCTATTCGGTTCTGGCTATCTTACCTGTTTATGCCTTAATAGCAGGGGGAGCCCCGTCTGTTGTTCGCGCCTCACTAACCTGTATGTTTGTCATACTATCTGTTCAATTTAAATGGAGGTTCAGCCTTTTAGATATCCTCTCGATCGTATGTATCACTCTCCTGATCATTAACCCTTTTTATCTCTATCATCTCGGCTTTCAATTGTCATTTTTAACAAGCTTTTCCCTTCTATTATCAAAGCGTATTTTTCTTAACTCCTCGCCATTTTTCAGTTTGCTTAAAGTAACCGGGGTAGCTCAGCTCATCTCCTTACCGTTAATGCTCTATCATTTTTTTGAGATATCACTGTTGTCATTACTTATCAATATGTTGTTTATTCCTTTCGTCTCTCTGTGGGTTTTACCGATTTCCTTTATTACAATGTTCCTGCAGTTATTATCACCACCCGCTGCTAGCTTCACCTATACGCTGCTTAGCCAGTCGCTAAAACCTGTCTATATGCTAGTTGATATTATAGCTAAATGGACATGGCCGCAAATAGTTATAGGACAGCCCTCTGAAGCTTTGCTTTTAGCTATGATTGTCTCAATTATTTTGTGCTTAGTTTTATGGGAGGTGCAAAAAAAGAAATGGCTTGCTGTTGTTGGATGCTGCAGTTTATTGTTAGTTACTTTGCCAATTATCTTACCTTATTTCAATGGGAAAACGACGGTTACGATACTTGATGTTGGCCAAGGAGATGCTATTGTAATTGAATTACCTTATAGAAATGGTGTTTATTTAATAGATACAGGCGGTGTTATTCGTTGGGAAGATGATGTGAATGAGGTTAAAGAGAAAACGATTGCAGGAGGACCAGGGAAAAATGTCATTGAACCTTTTTTAAAAGCAAAAGGGATCAGCCATATAGATCGGCTTATTCTCACTCACGGTCATTTAGATCATGTTGGTGAAACATGTTATTTGACAGAGGTGTTAACGATCGGTGATGCTTTTTATCCAATAGCTGAGTCTGTACCGCAAGAAGCGAAAAATCAGTTGATGTGTCTCCACGAGAAAAATATCCCCATTATTCAAGTTGAAAAGGGGGTGTCCTGGAATGTTGATGACGATTCTTTTTTCATCATGCACCCTCACGGGGATGAAATTGATGAGAATGACCGTTCAATCGTTCTATTCGCTAATTTGAGTGGCATATCTTTTTTGTTTACAGGTGATCTAGAAGAAGGGGGAGAAAAACGTTTATTAACCGAATATCCCGACTTGAAAGCTGATATTTTAAAAGTTGGTCATCACGGTAGTGGCACATCCACCAGAGAAGAACTACTAGAACAGTTGAAGCCTAAAATAGGGGTGATTTCTGTAGGGGAAAATAATACTTTTGGTCATCCCCATCCTGATGTATTAACACGTCTTGAAAGTCACCAGGTCACCGTTTTTCGTACAGATATTCACGGAGCTATTACAATGGAATTTGAGGATAACTCTTCTTTTACTATTGATCATTATCTAAGATGAATTGAAAAAACACGCACCTAAATTGAGGGCGTGCTCATAGACAAGTATATTATGTAGCTGAACAATCATATTAAAGTGCTAAATCAATCACTTGGGCAATAATGAAAATTAAGGCGAAAAAGCCAAACCCTACCACAAAACCAATACCACTGTCTATTGCATCGTTTCGCTTTGATTGAACTTCTTTTTCAAATTCATTCATTTTCTATCCCTCCTGTCACTTCTCTAGTATAGGCCAATTACTAAAAAAAATCCATAGTTGAATAACACTTACGTTAAATGATAATTGTAAACCTTTCTTAACAAAGGGTAGACTAAGTTTAATCGTTAGCAATTCCTAGTTATTTCAAAGTGAGCTCAAAAGCTAATTTATGCTTGTTTGATAAATGCAAACTGCTTTTTCTAATAGTTGTCACCTATATAATGTGTGAGCATAGGATAAGATATCAATACAATTCAATAAGGATTAGATATGATTATCGTTGCTAGTCAGTATCCTAGGTGCTGACTGGCGGCGTTTATCATAAATGGAGGATAGTTGTATTAACACACTATTCTCCTTTTTTCTTTACAAGCCCTTATGGTAAAATACACATGACAATAAGGGAAGGAGTTGGACCATGTCATATGTGGATGTATTAAAAGAAATTAGCAAAGGAAATCTTTCCCCGCTTTATTTATTATACGGTTCTGAAACCTATCTCATTGAAGATATTTTGCAACGGATAATTTCTGCCACCCTCTCGCGTGAGGAACAGGAGTTTAATTTATCTAAATTTGATATGCAGGAACATGCAGTAGAAATAGCTATAGAAGAAGCCTATACGTATCCGTTTATGGGTGGGAAACGTGTTGTGATTGTCAAAAATGCTTACTTTCTGTCAGCACAACAAACGAAAGAAAAAATTGAGCATGATATTAAGGCATTACAATCGTACATTGATAACCCAGCGTTGGAAACAATTTTTATTCTTTTAGCCCCTTATGAAAAGTTAGACGAAAGAAAAAAGCTTGTCAAATTGCTTAAGAAGCAAGGGGTGATTATGGAGGGGAAGCCTTTAGAAGAAAAGGACCTTCGTCAATGGATCGGAAATAGAGGGGAAGAGTTTGGCGTGACCTTCGATGCAGAGGCTCAAGGAGCGCTTCTTGCATTAACAAGTGCCAATTTAATGATTATGGCATCGGAAATTAAAAAATTAGCGCTTCACGTGGGGGAAGGGGCGATCGTGAAACAACATCATGTGGAAGGTCTTGTGGCAAGATCTCTTGAACAAGACATTTTTGCACTTGTTGATAGTGTCGTAAAATCTAATGTGCCACGCGCTCTTAAAATATATAAAGACTTATTAAAACAAAAGGAAGCCCCTTTAAAAATAGTAGCACTTATGGTGCGACAATTCCGTATTTTATATCAAGTTAAACAGCTTGTGAGTCAAGGGTATGGAGAAAAAATGATTGCTTCTCAATTGAAATTACACCCGTACGTTGTTAAATTAGCTGGGAGACAAGTGAAGAAATTTGACGATAGTCAATTACTCATGCTCATTGACCAACTCGCTGAACTGGATTATCAAATTAAAACAGGGCAAGTGCATGATGAATTAGGAGTAGAACTCTTTTTACTAAAAAGACAACCGCATAACCTATCCGTATAATGTTTATTTTAAAATATTTCATCATGTATTCAGGTGAGTTTTATATTATACGGAGCATCCCCAGACTATTAGTCAGTAGGTTAATGCCCTTGAAAATTTGTAAAATAAAAAGGCATATCACTAAAATGAGTGAATGCCTCTTTTTGTTATGCAGAAATTTCGTTTAAACGTTGTTGTAACCGTGATTTTTGACGGTTAGCTGCGTTTTTATGGAAAAGACCTCTATTCGCTGCTTTATCAAGCTTCTTTGTAGCAACAAGGAATGCTTCTTTAGCACCCTCAACGTCTTTTTCTTCAGCTTTTGCATTAAAGACTTTGATTGATCTACGTAGATCTGATTTAAATGCAGCATTCTGGGCACGGCGCTTTTCATTCGTCCGTCCGCGTTTGATAGCAGATTTAATGTTTGCCATCTGTTTCACCTCCCCAATGCAATCGTAATAACCTTTCCTTTTGCGTGCAACACTAAGGATTGTACCAAAACACCATTTAAAATGCAATAACATTTTCCAAGTAGGACATACTTTATTAAATGAAAAATGGAGGCGGTAGGATGGATAAAATTGATTTATCAGATTATCAAGTAAGAACAGATTTAGCAGTTGAAGCGCATTCACTTGCACGTGAAAGGGAAGAAGCAGACCAGCAGAAAAGGGCCGGTTCCGTTGTGGATGGTGTCAATTTAGACGAAAGAGATCATGACGGGATAGCGATTACCCATGTAACGATCGATGACAAGGCAGCGGAAAGGTTAGGGAAAAAGGCAGGACATTATTTAACATTACAAATTGATGGAATCAGACAAAAAGATACGGCATTACAAGCACAAGCAGAAAAAGTGTTTGCTAAAGAATTCGATCGTTTTCTTTCGTCTGTTGGAATTGATCGCGAAGCCACTTGTTTGGTAGTAGGTTTAGGAAATTGGAATGTTACACCAGATGCTTTAGGACCCTTGGTGACGGAGAACCTTCTTATTACGAAGCATTTATTTGAACTTCAACCAGAAAATGTCCAAGATGGATTCAGAGCTGTAAGTGCTATTTCACCTGGTGTAATGGGCCTTACAGGAATTGAAACAAGTGACATCATTTTTGGTGTTGTAGAAAAAGTAAAGCCTGATTTCATCATTGCTGTAGATGCTTTGGCTGCCAGGTCTATCGATCGGGTGAATACGACGATACAAATATCTGATACAGGTATTCATCCTGGATCAGGGGTAGGGAATAAACGAAAAGAAATCTCAAAAGAGGTATTAGGCATACCGGTAATCGCCATTGGTGTGCCTACGGTAGTAGATGCTGTTTCAATTACAAGTGATACGATAGATTATCTTTTAAAACACTTTGGCAGAGAAACCATAGAGGGACAATCTCCAAAACGTGCTTTAGCCCCAGCCGGTATGACGTTCGGTGAGAAAAAGAAACTGACCGAAGAAGATATGCCAAGTGATAAAGAACGAAGCATGTATTTAGGAGTCGTCGGGGGGCTTGATGAGGATGAAAAACGCCAACTAATTCACGAAGTGCTATCACCACTCGGCCACAACTTAATGGTTACTCCTAAAGAAGTAGATGAATTTATTGAAGATATGGCTAATCTGTTAGCCCAAGGAATAAACACGGCTTTGCATTCTGATGTAACTGATGAAAACTCAGGAGCATATACACATTAGATTAGTTCTAAACCCTCTTTTTCAGCATAAGAATAACTTATGGACAAGCTGAAAGAGAGGGTGAATTTTATGAAAAAACATACATATATAAAAAGATCCCGTCCTATTTACCGAAATAGGACAAGCATAAGCACAAAGAAACTCATGTTAGTGGCTTTAACTGGGACATTTATCATATTTTTTGTTGCAGCAACTTTAACATCATTCGGGGCTGGTTACCATTTAACATCAGCCTCTGTTAATAATATAAGCAATAACTTATCAGTTGAAACGCTTGTCTATGTTTTAGGCAACGAAAATCGTTATTTTAAACAGTCATTACCAGAAGGGAACGAACCATTTTCATTAACACCACTTATGCTGCAATTAACGACAAACATTAATACTGAAGATCCACGAAGTTTGCTAGGAAGAGAGCTGCCTGGGTTCTCTTTATTTGACGGTCGAATTCTAACTGCAGGGGAAGGTGTTGATTATACATCCATGCCTATTGAATCTGCTCCTCCTATGGAAGTGTTGTTGGCAGAGAGAGAGGCGTCTACTGAACGGTTAGAAGAAATAGCCGATTTAAAAGAATCTGTCGCTGAAACTGATAACTTAGATGATTTACCAGTGACGGTTCATATCATTCATACGCATAACAGAGAATCTTATTTACCGGAATTACAAAATACATCGGATCCCTTTCATGAAAGTGTAAATATTACACTAGCGGGTGAACGGCTTGGAATTGAATTAGCTAAACATGGAATCAGAGCAGAGGTTGATACGACGGATATCGGGGCAGAGCTAAATGAGCGCAGTTGGAGGTTCAGTCAATCATACGAAGTATCTAGAGAAATTATGGAAGAAGCGAAGCAGGAAAATGAGGAGATCCAATTTTATTTTGATCTTCATCGAGATTCTCAACCAAGGGAGAATACCACTGTGGAACTAAATGGAGAAACGTATGCCCAAGCTTTATTCGTCATTGGGGAAAATAACCCTGACTACGAAAAAAATAAAGCGCTTGCGAATAAATTACATGAAAGGCTTCAGGAAGACTATTATGGTTTAAGCCGTGGGATTTTTGCACCTCCTGTTAGTGAAGGTAGTCGAAATGGGGTATACAATCAGGATTTGTCAGAAAATGCGCTACTCGTAGAGTTTGGTGGAATAGAAAATTCTCTTGAGGAAGTTTATCGTACTGTTGAAGTGTTTGCTGAAGTGTTTAGTGACTTTTATTGGGAGCAGCAAGATAAGGAATGACGATGGGAGGTGAGGAAGACAATGGCGCACGTGACTTTTAGAGCGGGGTTACTAGTTTCTGTTCTAATGTTTGGATTTATATTAGGCATTTTGTATTCAGATAATGGTGTGTCTGTAGGGGATCTTCGTTTTCATACGGGGGAAATAGAAGAGGAAGAGTCTAACATTCGTTATCGACTTAAAGAAACTGATAACAATTTCATCCGAATGGAAGATGATGAGGGACTTGTCATTTATCATGGAGGTGATAAAGATTTACATGGAAGTCTTCCTGAGAGTGGTACCTATACCTTAAAAGAAAATGAGGTGCTAACATTCCAAGAAGATCAGCCGGCTCCTTTATTTACAGAATTAGGCGTAAAAACAGCTGATGCTTTGGAACAGGCGTTTAGTCGTATGCTGGCCGTCTTTGATGGTCAATAAAGAACGATATAGATCATTGTTGCTAGGTTGTTGAAGAAGTTTTTTCTCAACAGCCTTATTTTTGCATTAAATGAACAAAACGACCCTTCAATCAGGGGGATACGTTCTTTGATTGGTAGTGCGTGAATAAAGCCATTAGTGACAATACATAAGTATCGTTAGGGCATTCGCTCTAATGACAGTTTGGAACATTTATTGATTTTCTTAAGCTTGAGCTAAATTTGATGCATACCTCATTGATTAATAAAGAGCTTTACTCGTTATAAATGATTTAGAAACACTTATGTCTTTCAAGGCTTCGCTTTCAAAATAATTATTTTTTTGCTATAGAACATAATATAGTAATTGCTTTATCTGTTATTAACTAATAAAGTGATATTGAAAGTAATATTTGAACGCAGCGTATTATTCTTGCTATAATATAAAATGGTGTATTTGACGGAGTATTGTGGGAGTGATAGTGACATGAAGCCTGAAGAACGTATTAAAAGACGGGATAAGATCCGTAATTTTTCTATAATTGCACATATCGACCATGGAAAATCAACATTGGCCGATCGTATTTTAGAGAAAACGAGTGCCCTAACACAGCGGGAAATGAAAGATCAAATGCTTGATGCAATGGATCTTGAACGTGAACGAGGGATTACAATTAAATTAAATGCTGTGCAATTAACTTATAAAGCGAATGACGGTGTAGAGTATATTTTTCATTTAATTGATACGCCGGGACACGTGGATTTTGCGTATGAAGTATCTCGAAGTCTGGCAGCTTGTGAAGGCGCCCTACTGATTGTGGATGCGGCTCAAGGTATCGAGGCTCAAACGCTGGCTAATGTGTATTTAGCCCTTGATAACGACTTGGAAATTCTCCCTGTGATTAACAAGATTGACTTACCGAGTGCAGAACCTGAACGAGTTAAGCAAGAAGTAGAAGATGTGATTGGTTTGCCGATGGATGACTGTTTGTTAGCCTCTGCTAAAAATGGGATTGGAATTGATGACATTTTAGAATCCATTGTTAAAAATGTGCCTGCACCATCTGGCGATCCTGAAGCACCACTAAAGGCGATGATCTTTGACTCTCTGTATGATCCATATCGTGGTGTAATCGTATATATACGAGTCACGGAGGGAACGGTTAAGCCGGGAGAAAAAGTGAAAATGATGGCCACAGGTAAGGAATTTGAAGTACAAGAAATTGGCGTCTTTACACCTAAGCCAGTGGCTCAAGAAGAACTGACAGTGGGTGATGTTGGATTTATGATTGCCTCGATTAAAAATGTCAGTGATAGCCGAGTGGGGGACACAGTAACACATGCAGAAAGACCAACTGCGGAAGCATTGCCAGGATATCGAAAGCTTAATCCGATGGTTTTTTGTGGTTTATATCCAGTAGATACAACAGATTATAATGCTCTGCGAGAAGCTCTTGAAAAATTGGAACTAAACGATGCCTCATTGCAGTTTGAGGCGGAGACGTCGCAAGCCTTAGGATTTGGCTTTCGGTGCGGGTTTTTAGGGCTGCTTCATATGGAAATTATTCAAGAACGGATTGAAAGAGAATTTAATATTGACCTTATTACGACGGCCCCAAGTGTTGTCTATGAAGTGCTATTAACGGATGGAACATCCTTGAGAATTGATAACCCTGCTGACATGCCTGAGGCTCAAAAAGTAGAACACGTTCAAGAGCCTTACGTCAAAGCCGAAGTGATGGTGCCGAATGATTATGTTGGGGCAGTAATGGAGCTTTGTCAGAAAAAACGAGGCGACTACGTAGATATGAAATATTTGGATGAAAATAGGGTGAACATCGTTTATCAACTGCCACTTTCAGAAATCGTTTACGATTTCTTCGACACGTTAAAATCAAGTACAAAAGGCTATGCGTCTTTTGATTATGAGCTTATCGGCTATCAAGAAAGTAATCTTGTTAAGATGGATATTCTTCTTAATAGTGAAAAAATTGATGCCTTATCTGTCATCGTTCACCGTGATTCAGCTTATGAACGAGGAAAAAGCATCGTTGAAAAGCTAAAGGAACTAATTCCTCGTCAGCAATTTGAAGTACCAGTTCAAGCGAGTATTGGTCAAAAAATCATTTCGAGATCAACCATTAAGGCGATGAGGAAAAATGTTTTAGCTAAATGTTACGGTGGAGATATTTCACGTAAACGAAAACTTCTTGAGAAACAAAAAGAAGGTAAAAAACGAATGAAAAACGTAGGAAACGTAGAAGTACCGCAAGAAGCCTTTATGTCTGTACTAAGTATGGACGACAATAAGTGATGTATAGTGACAGACCGCAGAAATGCTGCGGTCTTTTCCCATTAACCGTTATAAGATTAGGAAAATTGTGAGGCTAAACTATCGAAGAGAGGTGTGGAACATGCCGCAATCACTTTATGTTCATGTTCCTTTTTGCGAACAAATCTGTCATTATTGTGACTTCAATAAATTCTTTTTAAAAAATCAACCCATTGAAGAATACCTTGAGCTGTGTGAGCGTGAAATTTTGCAAACAGTTGAAGCTTTTCCTCCTGAGAAGGAATTGTCCACCATCTATATTGGTGGTGGCACCCCTACGGCTCTTACGACTACTCAATTAAGCTATTTACTTACGGCAATTAAAAGACACTTTTCTATTAGTGAAAAGGTTGAATGGACAGTGGAAGTCAATCCAGGAAGTGCCGATGAAGAAAAGTTGTCAATGATGTATGAGTTAGGTGTAAATAGACTAAGTATTGGTGCTCAAACATTCGATCCTCATCTATTAAAAGCGATCAATCGGGATCACGAACCGTCGGAGGTAGCTAAAACTGTAGCATTAAGTAAGAAGGTTGGCATTACCAATTTATCGATTGATATGATGTTTGGATTACCCGGTCAATCGTTCGATCAATGGCAGGAATCGTTAGAAGAGGTATGCCAGCTGCCTATTACACATATTAGTGCATATTCATTAAAGATTGAAGAAAAAACAGTGTTTTATCAGTTAATGAGAAAGGGTAAATTGTCTTTGCCTGGCGAAGAAATACAAGCAAACATGTACGAGTATATGCTGGACATGCTTGATCGAAATGGATTCAATCATTATGAGATAAGTAATTTTGCTAAGTCATCTTATTACAGTAACCATAACCTGACTTATTGGAATAATCACGAATACTATGGGGTTGGAGCAGGTGCCCATAGCTATTTGAAAGGGGTAAGACGAGCTAATCATGGCCCATTGCCGAAATATATGAAGGCGATTAAAGAAAAGAAATTACCCTACTTTGAAGAAAATCATGTGTCTCTGAAAGAACAAATGGAAGAACAAATGTTCATGGGCCTTCGTAAATTAACCGGTGTTTCATTTGATACTTTTAAGGAGCGCTTTGGAAAAGATCTCTATGAGGTTTTTCCAGAAGCAGTGACAGACTTAATTAACAGGGGATTACTCATGGATACAAAAACACATTTAAAACTGTCAAAAGACGGTCTTCTTCTTGGAAATGAAGTGTTTGAGCAATTTTTACTGACTGATTAAGAGTTAATAGCGTTAAAACGCACAAACTTTAGTGAATTGAATAATTTTTTTCATAAGATGAATAATGTCCGTTGACAACTGGAATCCTTCTTTGGTAACTTATAATATAGATTTAGCACTCGCACTTGGAGAGTGCTAACAGGGGGGATTTACTATGTTGACAGAACGTCAGTTAATGATCCTTAAAGCGATTGTAAATGATTATATTACAAATGCTGAACCTGTGGGATCGAGAAGTGTATCAAAACGGGATGACATAAACTATAGTCCTGCCACAATTAGAAATGAAATGTCAGACTTAGAAGACTTAGGTTTTTTAGAGAAGCCACACAGTTCAGCGGGGAGAATTCCTTCACAAAAAGGTTATCGATATTATGTGGATCATTTATTATCGCCCTCCAAGCTTAAGAAAAGTGATGTCACAAATATTCAAGGTATGTTGGCAAATAAATTTAGCGAGTTTGAACAAGTTGTGGATCAAGCTGCGAAGGTATTGTCTAATTTGACGAGTTACACATCCATTGTCCTCGGTCCAGAAGTGTTTGAATCGACACTAAAGCAAATTCAGCTTATTCCTATCTCTGACAATCAAGCAGTAGCCATTATCGTAACGGATACTGGTCATGTGGAAAATCAGACTGTCCATTTCCCAGGAAAGCTCGAAGGAAATGAGCTAGAGAAAGTGGTTAACATATTAAATAAACGACTTCGTGGGGTTCCTTTAGTAGAATTGAAAAGAAAGCTTAACAATGAAATAGCCAGCTTGCTCAAACAATATGTTAAGCAATATGAAGAAATGGTCGCTATGTTACACGATGTGTTTAAAAATCATCAAAATGAGAAAGTCTTCTACGGAGGGAAAACAAACATTTTAGCTCAGCCTGAATTTCATGATGTTGAGCGAGTGAGAGATATTCTTAATATCTTTGAAGAGGATGCCCTTGTTTCCAAGTTGTTCCGATCAGAAGCCCATGGCCTTACCATCAAAATTGGTGAGGAAAATCGATTTGCTCCGTTTGCTGACTGTACGATTATCACAGCTACGTATTCGCTTGATGGGAAGTATATGGGGACTGTTGGGTTGCTAGGTCCGACGCGAATGGAATACTCGCGAGTGGTTAGCATTATGGACTATTTATCTAAAGACATGACGAAATTATTAACAGCTTGGTATAAAGACAAAGGATAACTGCCTATTTCATCTCCTGCTTGTAAAATGAGCAGGAGGTCATGATGGTAATTTTATAAGGAGGTGAAAGACATGGAAAACGATGCAAAAAGAAACCATGAAGACATTCTGTCAGAAGAGAATACAGACTCATCAGAACAACCGTCCTCACATGAAAAGGACATGGCATTTACTGAATCAGACAACATTGATGAAGATATACAGTCAGATGAGGAAGAGAAAAGTGAAAATGACGAGTCTGATGATATGCAAGAGTTAGAACGAAAGCTTGCAGATGCCACAAATCGTATGCTGCGAATTCAAGCTGATTATGATAATTTCAGACGCCGAACTAAGCAAGAAAAGGAATCGGCAGCTAAATATAGATCTCAAAGTTTGGCCGAAAAGTTGTTGCCAGCGCTAGATAATTTCGAGCGAGGTATGATGATTACGCCACAAGAAGAAGAAACGAAAAGCTTGTTACAAGGTATGGAAATGGTCTATCGCCAGCTAAAAGACGCATTGGCTGAAGAAGGTATTGAGCCGATTGAAACAGTGGGGAAGCCATTTGACCCTCATTACCATCAGGCTGTCATGCAAGTTGAAACTGATGAATTTGAATCAAATGTCGTGGTTGAAGAAATGCAAAAAGGATACCAACTAAAAGATAAAGTGATTAGACCGGCAATGGTTAAAGTTAACGCCTAACTACATATGTAAAGAATAGGAGGAGTTAAATATGAGTAAAGTAATTGGAATTGATTTAGGAACAACGAACTCTTGTGTAGCTGTCATGGAAGGTGGCGAGCCTACCGTTATTGCTAATGCTGAAGGTGCAAGAACAACGCCTTCTGTTGTCTCATTTAAAGATGGAGAGCGACAAGTAGGGGAAGTAGCAAAACGTCAAATGATTACTAACCCTAATACGATCACGTCAATTAAACGTCATATGGGAACAGATTATAAGGTGGAAGCTGAGGGGAAAAACTATACACCTCAAGAAATTTCGGCAATTATTTTACAAAAATTAAAAGCTGATGCAGAAGCTTATTTAGGTGAAACAGTAACAAAAGCTGTTATTACGGTTCCAGCTTATTTCAACGATTCTCAAAGACAAGCAACTAAAGATGCTGGGAAAATTGCAGGTTTAGAAGTTGAACGAATCGTTAACGAACCAACTGCTGCTGCTTTAGCTTATGGTTTAGATAAAGAAGAAGATCAAACGATTCTCGTATATGACTTAGGTGGCGGTACATTTGACGTCTCGATCCTAGAACTAGGGGATGGATTCTTTGAAGTAAAAGCAACATCAGGTGATAATAAACTTGGTGGGGATGACTTTGACCAAGTTATCATTGATTACCTTGTTGAAGAATTTAAAAAGGATAATGGCATTGACTTATCTCAAGATAAAATGGCGTTACAACGTTTAAAAGATGCTGCTGAAAAAGCTAAAAAAGATTTATCTGGTGTAGCTCAAACACAAATTAGTTTGCCATTTATTACAGCGGATCAATCAGGACCAAAACACCTTGAACTTTCTTTATCACGTGCAAAATTTGAAGACTTGTCTTCTCACCTTGTTGAAAAAACAATGGAGCCAACACGCCGTGCATTGAAAGATGCAGGTCTATCAGCTGGAGAAGTTGATAAAGTTGTCCTTGTGGGTGGTTCTACTCGTATTCCAGCGGTTCAGGAAGCTATTAAAAAAGTGGCTGGAAAAGACCCTCATAAAGGGGTTAACCCTGATGAAGTTGTAGCACTTGGGGCAGCTGTTCAAGCTGGTGTCTTAACGGGTGATGTGAAAGACGTTGTTTTACTTGACGTAACACCACTTTCATTAGGAATTGAAACAATGGGTGCTGTCATGACGAAGCTAATTGAACGGAATACGACGATTCCTACAAGTAAGTCCCAAGTCTTCTCAACGGCGGCAGATAATCAGCCATCTGTGGATATTCACGTTCTTCAAGGTGAGCGTGAAATGGCCGCTGATAACAAAACATTAGGACGATTCCAACTAACAGACATTCCACCAGCACCTCGAGGTGTTCCACAAATCGAAGTATCGTTTGATATTGATGCTAACGGAATCGTGAATGTTCGTGCGAAAGATTTAGGTACAAATAAAGAACAATCCATTACAATTACATCGTCATCTGGTTTATCTGACGAAGAAGTTGAACAGATGGTAAAAGATGCGGAAGCGAATGCAGAAGAAGATAAAAAGCGCCGTGAAGAAATAGATCTTCGTAATGAAGCTGACCAACTCGTCTTTACTACTGAAAAAACGTTAAAAGATCTTGGCGAAGAGAACGTTGATGCGGCAGATAAAGAAAAAGCTGAAGAAGCAAAAGAAAAAGTGAAAAAAGCGCTTGAAGGGGAAGACATTGAAGCGATTCGCTCTGCTAAAGACGAGCTTCAAGAAGTAGTCACACAACTCACTACTAAGCTTTACGAACAAGCAGCACAACAAGCACAACAGGCGCAAGGTGACCAAAGTGAAGGTCAAGAAGGGAAATCCGAGGATGACGTTGTGGATGCAGAATTCGAAGAAGTAAATGATGAAGACAAGAAGCAATAAATGAATGAAATAACCATTTAAGCTTAAAAATTGTAGCGAATTAGTGAAAAGTCAAAGTCAGGCACTCCTTGACTTTGACTTTTTTCACGACAACGTGAGGTGGCAGCACAAGTTGAACCTTGCCTGTTTTAACGGTGAATGTTAAGATATTCGTTATGGATTAAAATCGGGAGTGAGACGGATGAGCAAGCGTGATTATTACGAAGTTTTAGGTGTAGACAAAGGGGCTTCTGAAGCTGAAATTAAGAAAGCCTACCGAAAGCTAGCTCGACAATACCACCCGGACGTCAATAAAGAGGCGGATGCGGAGGATAAATTTAAAGAAGTAAAGGATGCTTATGATACGTTAAGCGATTCACAAAAACGTGCGCATTATGACCAGTTCGGTCATACTGATCCGAATCAAGGTTTTGGTGGAGGAGCCGGTGGCGACTTTGGTGGTTTCAGTGATATCTTTGATATGTTCTTTGGTGGGGGTGGCGGTAGACGAGACCCTAATGCACCAAGACAAGGTGCCGATATGCAATATACAATGACCTTAGATTTTAAAGAGGCTGTGTTTGGAAAAGAAACAGATATTGAGATACCGCGGGAAGAAGAATGTGACACATGTCTTGGTTCCGGGGCTAAGCCAGGAACAAAACCAGAGACGTGTCAACATTGCGGTGGCAGTGGTCAATTAAATGTGGAACAAAATACGCCATTTGGACGTGTCGTTAACCGCCGAGTGTGTCATCATTGCGAAGGTACAGGAAAATTTATTAAAAACAAATGTCGCACGTGTGGCGGCCAAGGAAAAGTAAAAAAACGTAAAAAAATACATGTAAAAATTCCTGCGGGTGTGGATAGTGGCCAACAGATCCGCGTTTCAGGGCAAGGTGAACCTGGAGCAAACGGGGGGCCTCCAGGGGATCTATTTGTTGTTTTCAATGTGAAGAGTCATGAGTTTTTTAAACGAGATGGTGATGATATTTTCTGCGAAATGCCGATGACCTTCGTACAAGCGGCTTTAGGTGATGAGATTGAAGTTCCGACTTTAAATGGGAAAGTCAAACTAAAAGTTCCAGCAGGTACACAAACAGGCACTCATTTCAGACTCCGGGGCAAAGGAGTTCCGAACGTTCATGGAAGAGGTCAAGGTGATCAACATATTCAAATGAAAGTCATTACACCTAAAAAGCTTACAGAACGACAAAAAGAGCTTCTTCGAGAGTTTTCAGAAATAAGTGGCAATGAAATGCCTGATGAACAAAGTGAGAATTTCTTCGATAAAGTAAAAAGGGCCTTTAAGAATTTTGGATAAAAGGATAGTAGAGGGAGTGGGAAACAAATGAAGTGGTCTGAAATATGCATTCACACTACTCAAGAGGCAGTGGAACCAGTCAGTAACATCTTGCATGAAGCTGGTGCAAGTGGCGTTGTTATTGAAGACCCGGACGATCTTTTCAAAGAACGGGAATCTGTTTTTGGGGAAGTGTATGAATTATCCTCAGATGACTACCCTGAAGAGGGGGTTATGTTAAAAGCCTATCTCCCTGTCAATAGTTTCTTAGGTGAAGCTGTTGAGGAAATTAAAGAAGCCATTAACCAACTCCTTCTCTATGATATCGATCTCGGTCATAATAAGGTGACATTAAGTGAGGTTAATGAAGAAGAATGGTCCACCGCATGGAAAAAATATTATAAACCGGTTAAAGTCTCGGACCATATCACAATAACCCCTACATGGGAAGACTATCAACCTGTCGGTGACGAGGAGGTCGTGATTGAACTAGACCCAGGTATGGCATTTGGGACGGGGACACATCCAACGACCGTACTCTGTATCCAGGCATTGGAGCGTCATCTGTATGATGGCGCTTCAGTGGTGGATGTAGGTACAGGAACTGGTGTTTTAAGTATTGCAGCAGCTAAGTTAGGCGCTGCTAAGGTTCATGCGTTAGATTTAGATGAAGTGGCTGTGAAATCCGCCAAATTAAATGTGAAGCTTAATAAAGTTCAAGAGATGGTAGATGTGACTCAAGACAATTTATTAGATAACCAAGCTTTGCAAACGCCCGATTTAATTGTAGCCAATATTCTTGCAGAAGTGATTGTTAACATGACCGATGAGGCGTTTCAATCATTGAAAACGGGTGGAATACTCATTACATCAGGGATCATACAAACAAAACGTGATATGGTAAAAAACGCCTTAAAATCTGCTGGTTTTGTCATTAAAGAAATTACTGAAATGGAAGATTGGCTTGCGTTTGTAGCCAAGAAGCCGGAGTAGTAGTATGCAGCGATATTTTTTAAATAAAGTGCAATTTCATGATAAGCAAGTTTTAATTGACGGTGAAACAGCACGACATATTAGCAAGGTTATGAGAATGGCGCCTGGTGATAATATAATATGTTGTGACGGAGAAGGGGCTTGCCACTATTGCACGTTAGAAAAAGTGTCAGCAGATGATGTGAGGGCAACGATAACAAAAGAGCTCTCGGATAATACAGAATTGCCTGTAAAGGTGACGATTGCTCACGGTTTGCCTAAGGGGGATAAGCTGGAGCTTGTTATTCAAAAAGCGACAGAGCTTGGAGCGTCCGGATTTATCCCTTTTCAAGCGGAAAGATCTGTTGTGAAATTGGATAAAAAGAAAGAATTAAAAAAAATTGAACGATGGCGCAGAATAGCGAAAGAGGCAAGTGAACAATCACACCGCCAACTGATGCCACGTATAGAGGCTGTCCACTCAATATCAGCGCTTATCGATCAATTTTCATCGTATTCAAGTGTTATTCTAGCTTATGAAGAAGACGCGAAACAACATAAAAATAAGGCCTTTCATCAATCACTTTCTTTATTAAAGCCAGAAGACAATCTTCTTTTCATAGTGGGGCCTGAAGGTGGCTTTACAGATAAAGAAGTGACAATGATGCAAAATGCTGGTGCTATAAGTTGTTCTTTAGGGCCTAGAATCTTACGTTCGGAAACGGCACCATTATATGGTTTGTCAGCCATATCATTTTATTTTGAATTATCGGGGTGAATACAATGCCAACTGTCGCTTTTCATACGTTGGGCTGTAAAGTGAATCATTACGAAACAGAAGCTATTTGGCAACTGTTTCAAAGTGCAGGCTATAATAAAACAGATTACGAAAATAAGTCGGACGTTTATGTGATCAATACGTGTACAGTCACAAATACAGGTGATAAAAAAAGTCGCCAAGTTATTCGACGTGCGATCAGAAAGAATCCCGATGCGGTTGTATGTGTTACAGGTTGTTATGCTCAAACATCTCCAGCTGAGGTCATGGCCATTCCAGGAGTGGATATTGTCGTAGGGACACAAGATCGTCATAAGCTTATCAGTTATATTGAAGAATTCAGGGAGAGCCGTGAACCTATTAATGGTGTAGGGAATATTATGAAAGCCCGTGAGTATGAAGAACTTGATGTGCCTTCATTTACCGACCGGACAAGGGCATCACTAAAAATACAGGAAGGGTGCAATAACTTCTGTACGTTCTGTATTATTCCGTGGGCAAGAGGCCTATTACGCTCACGGAAACCAGAGGATGTTTTACAACAAGCTAAGCAGCTCGTGGAAGCTGGCTATAAAGAAATTGTGCTTACTGGTATCCATACAGGTGGTTACGGAGAAGATATGAAGGATTGCAGTCTCGCAGACTTATTAACGGAGCTTGAAAAAGTTCCTGGGCTTAAAAGGATTAGAATTTCATCGATTGAGGCAAGCCAAATAACTGATGAAGTGATAGCTGTCATTGATCAATCTGAGAAAATCGTCCGTCATTTACATGTCCCTCTTCAGGCTGGTGCTGATTCTGTTCTAAAACGGATGCGAAGAAAGTACTCAACTGGCTTCTATAAAGAGAGGGTTAATCGTCTTAAAAAAGCTTTACCCGGCTTGGCTGTGACATCCGATGTCATCGTGGGCTTCCCTGGTGAAACGGAAGAGGAATTTAAGGAAACTTATGATTTTATAAGGGAAATTGGCTTTTCTGAACTTCACGTTTTCCCATATTCAAAACGAACAGGGACACCAGCAGCACGTATGGACAATCAAGTTGATGATGAAATTAAAAACAAACGAGTTCACCAGTTGATTGAATTATCTAATCAACAGGCTAAAGAGTATGCGTCTATGTATGAAGGAGACATACTAGAAATGATCCCAGAGGAACCTGATAAAGATAAGTCAGATTTACTTATTGGGTATACTGATAATTATATGAAAGTAAAAGTCCCGCTTGATCAGCGTCTAATAGGAGAGATTGTGAAAGTTAAAATTGAACAGGCTGGTTATCCATACAATATAGGTTCCTTTGTCGAAGTTGTAAAAGAAGAGGAACGAGAAGTTGTCATGGAAAAATAGTTTTAGGCTGAACCTTAGATTATACAGAAGGTTCAGCTTTTTTTATAAAAACAGAGATTTTCCCTTTGTAAATAATGTCTTATGACAAATCGAAGTTAATGTTAATGCTTACTTGTGCACCCATTTGAGAAGTCGAGCGATTTGTTCAGAGAAAGGTAAAAATAGAAGTGAACTCACGACATTGAAAAGAAAAGCCGCATGAGCCAACTGACGTTCTGGTGACAAGCTTAACAAAGAAATAAAAGTAGAAAAACTTTCTAAAAACGGTAGGCACAGAATAACCCCAATTATGTTTACCCAAATATGAGCATAAGCAGTCAGTTTCGCTTCTTTTGACGCCCCTAAACTGGCAAACCATGCTGTAATACATGTTCCAATGTTTGCACCAAGCATAATAGCAACAGCAGACGGTAATTCTAACAGCTGCTCATTCATAAAGCTCATGGCTATAGCAGTGACAGCTGAACTTGATTGGACGATGCTACTCATTAGTAACCCTGTAACTACACCTAGCTGAACACGTTGGCTTGTCTCCAAAAACCAATAATGTATAGCCGGAATGGATGTAAGAGGATAGGCTAGTGTTTCAAAGCCATGCATGGAAATAAACATCATGGCTATGCCGAATAAGACGCACCCAATCGAAAAAAACTTCTCACGTTTCGAAAATAAAAATAGACTACCGGTTAGTAACAGAGGTACTGAAATAGAAGACAAATCATAGGCAAGAATTTCTAACGTGGCGACAGTTCCGATATTTGCACCAAGCATAATCCCGATAGAATAATGGAACGGAATAGCTCTAACTGCTACTAATCCCACTGTTATAACCATGACAGCGGAGCTACTTTGTGTGATTGTTGCAGCTAGTACCCCTGTCAAAAGACCTTTCCAAGGCTTATCAGCAAAACGGTGTAAAATAGCAGGTAATTTTTTTTGAAAACCTAACATTAAACCGTGCCTCATAACGATCATACCAAATAAAAAGAGTGCAAGATAAATTGTAAAAAATGTGACTGATTCATTCATCACTACCTTCCCCCTCATCAACACTATATGGACAAGGCAAGATAAGGATGACAAAAAACATTTTAAAGTGTCATTTACGTAACTAGGATTTTTTATAGGTATTTTATTAAATCAAAAGTTGACCATAACTTCCCATTCGTATATAATCAACTAAGACATGCTTTTTTATATTTTAAGTTATTATTTTTATGTTAAGCTTAAAGTATGGAAAAAGGCTATCTTTATTAGATATCCTAGTAAGCCTATTTTTTCAGCGCATGTTCGATTGGTTGTTCGGAGGGAGGGATACAGAATGGCAGAAACTCGTGTACGTAAGAATGAATCTATCGACGCTGCTCTTCGCCGCTTTAAAAAAACGATGTCTAAAGAAGGTACAATGGCAGAAGTTCGTAAGCGGAAGCATTATGAAAAACCGAGCATTAAGCGTAAGAAAAAGTCTGAAGCAGCTCGTAAGCGTAAGTTTTAAGTGAGAGGGTGTTAGTTCTTTGAATATTCTTGATAAGTTGAATCAAGATATGAAAGACGCGATGAGGAACAAAGAAAAGCAACGTTTGATGGTTATTCGCTCTGTTAAATCCGCCATTCAAAATGAGGTAATTAACAAAGGCGAAAACTTGTCAGAAGACGAAGTTTTAACTGTTTTGACTCGAGAAATGAAACAACGTAAGGAATCCCTCCACGAATTTGAACAAGCAGCGCGCACTGATTTAGTTGATAAGACTAACGCTGAAATTCAAATATTAACGGAATATATGCCATCACAACTGTCTGACAGTGAACTCCGTCAAATTGTAGAAGACACAGTTTCTGAAACAAGTGCTTCTTCTAAGGCTGACATGGGGAAAGTGATGGGAGCTATCATGCCGAAAGTTAAAGGTCGAGCAGACGGCTCTAAAGTGAAAGAGTATGTGGAACAATCACTCACATAAAATGATACTAAACGTCCTGTCGCTTGACAGGACGTTTTTAAGGTATGTTTTTTTTCTTAAAAAGTATAGTGTGATTGGTTATAAAGTTATCTTCTTTTTAACCACGTTGCAAAAAATTTTAAAGAGTTATTGCTGAAATCTTGGGGTCTATTGCTAAATTTTTAGAATGGGCTGCGGAAGAGACGCGAAAAATCCTATGCATAATTTCTTCATGAGACGGGTAAGGAAACGATAACTACAGTTTTTTAAGGAGGCTACCATGTCTAAGCACTTATACTATGTTACATGGCATACGGGAAGCTATGTTGAACTCCTTCCAGTTAAGGTTGACCAGAGAACCGTCCAATACGAAGTAGAAGCTGATGACGAAGAATTAAAGCATTTGGAGAAGCTAATAACGACCATTAATAATAAAGATGTGATGGAAGAGCATATCTTTGTTAGGCCTTTTGATGAAGATGAAGATGAGAAGGATAAATTAGCTTTAAAAAAAGACGTGAAAGACCTTTTCCAAGTTATTTATAAACTAGGTACTGAAAAAACAAAAAGATATTTAGATGAGTTATGATTTAAAAACAGGCTGCTCATGAGGTAGTCTGTTTTTACTAAGGAATTTTTGACTGGGATGCTGTTAGGTTTCAAAATGTGATTAAAAACATAAAATACAATGAGGGAAACAACTTCTGCCCAAGTATGACAACAAGTTTTCAGTAATAGTTTATTAAGTTAGATAAGGGAGTATTGTACCATAAAAATATATAAATAAAAGGATTCAAAAATTGACCACTCATATTATTTTTATTTTTCCGCTAAAATAGGTAAAATAATTTACATAAGAAGTTGAAGTATGAAACTTTTATAACGTATGATTCGTAACTATAAGAATTGACTGTTATGGAAGGAAGGGGGGATTTAAATAATTATGAAAGTGTTTAAGCTATTATTTTATTCGTCGTTATTTTTATTAGCTATTGTATTAATGGTTGCCCCACCGAAAGCTGAGAGTGGAGGACAGGGCGATTTAGTATATGTTATTCCAGTTGAAAAAGAAGTTGAACGGGGATTAGAAGCTTTTTTAAATCGTTCTATTCAAACAGCTGAAGAAGCAGGTGCCGACCACATCGTATTTGAGGTCCACACACCAGGGGGGTTCGTTGATGCAGCTGGTAATATTGCGTCTTTAGTTAGAAACACCGAAGTACCAACAACTGCTTTTATTGTTGGTGATGCTCTATCAGCAGGTGCTTATATTTCTTTAAACGCCAATGAAATTGTGATGGCACCTGGTACACGAATGGGATCTGCAGCGGTTATTGACGGCTCTGGTAATGCGGCTGAAGATAAAGCCCAGTCAGCATGGCTTGCGAGTATGCGTGAAGCGGCAGAGTTGAACGACCGTGACCCTGTCTATGCCTTGGCAATGGCAGATGAAACAATCGATATAAGTGAATACGGAGCTGGAGAAGGTAATTTACTTACGTTAACACCTAGTCAGGCTATGGAAGTAGGCTATGCAGAAGCGACTGTTGAAAATCGGGAGGAACTTTTGGACTACCTGAACATGGAACAAGCTGAAGTGAGGGAGACAGAAATAACATTTGCTGAGCAAATTGCCCGTTTTGTTACTAATCCGATTATTATCCCAATTCTGTTATCTATTGGTAGCCTTGGGCTTGTCTTGGAGCTGTATTCACCTGGTTTTGGCGTACCTGGAATTATGGGAGCTTCAGCGCTATTTCTCTACTTTTTCGGGCATCTAGTGGCAGGCTTTGCAGGGTGGGAAGCGATCATTCTATTTGGTATCGGAGTTGTTTTAATTGTTCTAGAAGTTTTCTCGCCAAGCTTTGGTATTTTAGGAGTGCTGGGGATTGGCGCTATTTTGGCAAGCCTTGTCATTAGTTCTTTTTCACTAATGAATATCCTTTTATCTGTCGTAATTGCCGTTATCGTGACAATAATTGCTTCGATTATTTTCTTTAAATATGCGAGCTACAAGGGGCCGTTTAGACGGGTGATTTTAACTGACCAGACAAATACGGAGCAAGGATACGTGTCAAATAAAAATCGTCATGACATTATTGGTGAAATTGGAGAGGCATTAACGATCCTACGCCCGTCAGGAACTGCGTTATTAAATGACGAACGACTTGACGTTGTCTCTGAGGGAGGATATATTGAACAAGGAAGAAAAGTTAAGGTGATATCTGCAACTGGCTCCCGAATCGTCGTACGGGAAGTAGCTGGTGAGGATCTAAAGAGAACAAAGACTGAGGAGGAAGACAAATGATTACACAAGAAATTGGAATTTGGATAGGGCTAGCCCTTATCGTCGTAGTATTTGCAGTTTTATTTACATTTGTACCAGTAGCCCTCTGGATATCAGCGTGGGCCGCAGGAGTAAAAGTTGGTATTTTCCAACTCGTAGGGATGAGACTTCGTCGAGTTATTCCACACAGAGTTGTAAATCCACTTATTAAAGCGGTAAAAGCAGGTCTTGATATTAGCACAAATAAACTTGAAGGTCATTACCTTGCAGGAGGAAACGTTGACCGTGTTGTTAATGCATTGATTGCCGCACAACGAGCCAATATTGATTTAAGCTTTGAAAGATGTGCCGCTATCGATTTAGCTGGGCGTGACGTTCTTGAAGCTGTACAGATGAGCGTTAATCCAAAAGTGATTGAAACACCTTTCATTGCTGGTGTGGCAATGGATGGTATTGAAGTTAAGGCTAAAGCTAGAATTACAGTACGTGCAAACATTGATCGTCTTGTAGGGGGGGCCGGAGAAGATACAGTTATCGCCCGTGTAGGTGAAGGAATTGTATCAACAATCGGTTCGGCTAAAAATCATAAAGAAGTTTTAGAAAACCCTGATATGATTTCCCAAACGGTACTTAAAAAGGGATTAGATGCAGGAACAGCATTTGAAATTTTGTCCATCGATATTGCGGATATTGACATCGGCAAAAACATTGGGGCAGGCCTTCAAACAGACCAAGCTGAAGCAGATAAGAAAATTGCTCAAGCGAAAGCGGAAGAGCGTCGTGCAATGGCAGTAGCACAAGAACAAGAGATGAAGGCTCGTGTTGAAGAAATGCGTGCAAAAGTTGTAGAAGCTGAAGCTGAAGTGCCAATGGCAATGTCTGAAGCCCTGCGTTCAGGGAATCTTGGTGTCATGGATTATATGAACTTTAATAATGTAAAAGCAGATACAGATATGAGAGACTCCATTGGTAAAGCAACGAGTGATGGGGAAGATGAAGAGGGAACAACGCCACCAGGAGCACGTCGCTAAGCGTGACCCTCTTTAAGAAAGGAGTGTGCTTAAATGGAAGGCTTATTTAATCTCCTTCTTGAAACACCGATCCTTACCTTCATCATTATTGCTGCAATAATGAGTTTCCTGCGTGGGAATAAACAAGAAGAAAAACAAACGAAACGGCAAAGACCACAGGGACATCAACAACAAAGAAGGACCCCTTCCCAGTCAGAAGAAGAGCAGGAAGTGGACTGGCGTGATATTTTCCGGCAAGAAGAACGACCGACTGAACCACAGCCTACAGAAAGCCGGTCTAATAGGACAAACAGTGAGAATAAACGATCTACGGAACCAACAGTTTCTTCTTTACCTCAGGAGGCTGAGAATGAACTGAGTAAAACGAATAGAGAGCTTCATGAACGTTACGAAAGGATTAAAAAGCGACAAGAGCAAGCTGCGAAGCAAGTTGGAGAAATCGGTGATTCGCCAATTATGCAGGGGGATTTAACCCGCTCAGCAGCAAAACCTAAAGTTCAGCTTAATTTTAGTCACATTTCGCGTGAAGAAGCGATTAAAGGCATTGTTTGGTCTGAAATACTTGGGAAACCAAAAGCACGTCGTAGGTAAGAAATGATTGGACCATTATTTAGAAGTAATGAATGAAGTAGTGTTAATTTAAAGCACGCCCAATTTTAGCATAGGCTAAATTGGGCGTGCTTTTCTTATGGGTAAAAAACTTGTTTATCACAGGCAGCCGTCCATAAACTCCCGTCTCAAAATAAAGTAGAGCTAAATCTATATGGACGGAGATAATGGACGCTAAAGTCCTAATTAACTCAACTCTCAAATAGCGGGAGAAGAACGAAAACCTCTGATTGAAGGTTCGTTTTATTCATGAGCTAACGTTTTTTTATTTATAAGCTTTTTAAGTACCATTTTAGGTGATAGGCTTCAGCTAACTTTCATACATATGAATGAAAGGGAGGTTCGCCATGAAACGATTCCAGCATTGGTTAAAAAAATGGATGGTTAACTATATGGACCTACCCGCAGATGTGATTATGGATCTACCGCGGTTGACAATGATCGGTCAGCTTCATGTTTATATAGAAAACCATCGCGGGGTTGTACGTTTTACTAATACAGAGCTAAGACTAGCTTTAAAAGAAGGTGAGCTTGTGATTAGTGGCAATCAATTTATAATAAAAACGATATTACCTGAAGAAATACTTCTTGAAGGCATCATTGAGCACGTCTATTATGAAAAACCATAAATGTTTTCGCTATGTTATGTTTAAAATAAGGGGGAAGCCACGTGAGAAACGATTGGTTGCACAAATCAACCGGGTACATGAAAATTCAGGTGACACATGCGTCTCCAGAGACATTTATTAAAGAATGTCAAAGGCAAGGTGTATTAACTTGGGAAGTGACGTTCCAAGAAGAAGAAAGGTTTACAGCTTATGTACTGTTGACCGATCTTTATAAACTGAAAAAAATGGCCAAGCTTTTATCCTGTAAAATAAAATTTGAAGAAAAAAAGGGGTTACCATTTTTATTAAAGAAATTAAGCAATAGAAAAGGGTTAGTAGCAGGTATTTTAGGTTTTATTGCGGTTCTGATCCTTTTATCAAATATGGTTTGGACAATTGAAATTGAAGGAACAGACCCTGCAATGGAACACGAAGTACGTCATGTGTTAGAGCAGATGGGAATAAAAAAGGGAGCCTTTCAATATTTTTTGCCTGCACCAGAAATCATCCAGGATAACATCATGAATGAGTTAGACGGAGTCACGTGGATCGGTGTTACGAAACACGGGTCCTCTTATCATTTTCAAGTAGTGGAGAAAGAAATAGTTGAAGAACGCCCAACTACTGGTACAGGGCATCTCGTTGCATCGCGAAAAGCTGTAATTCATGATCTTTTCGTTGAAAAAGGAAATCCACTCATTAAACCGAACCAAGTGGTTAAAAAAGGTGACATTCTCGTATCTGGTGAATTAGGTAAAGAAGGTAAAACGACTTTTATAGCTGCAGAAGGAGAAGTTATTGGCGAATTTTGGTACAAGGTCCGTGTGAAGGTGCCGTTGAGTCAGACGATCGAAACTGTTACGGGACGAACAGCAAAAAAACATGGCCTTAAAATAGGGAATATGACTGTTCCGGTCTGGGGCTTCTCAGGATTAAACACGGATGAAAAATATAAAGAGCAGATATCAAAAGATTGGGAAATATTTGGTTATAAAACCCCATTTTCACATGTTGTCACACATGAGTATGAATTACAATCAATTGACAGGGAGCGAGCTCAAAAAAAAGCTGTAGCTATTGCAAAAGAAGAAGCCACGAAAAAACTTATGCAAATGTTATCAGAGGATGCCATAATCACTGGAGAAAAAGTTTTGCACGAGACAGTAGACGGTGGTAAAGTAAAAGTATCGCTGCACTATAAGATTCAAGATAATATTGCAGTGAAACAGCCCATAATTCAAGGAGACTGAGACGATTGACAGAAAATACAAGTACACTTGTTTTACCAATTCAAGGAGCAAATGAAGCCCAAGCGTTGTTTGGGCCAAATGATAATCACTTGAAACGTTTAGAAGAATTTTTCGCCACGACAATTATGACACGTGGTGAAGAAATCACAATAGTTGGAGACAGTAATTCCTCAGAGAAGATTAATGATATCTTAAACATGCTATTAAAACTCATTAGAAATGGCCTTTCAGTTCAAGAAAGGGATGTTGTGTATGCCGCCCAATTAGCTAAAAGAGGCATGCTAGATGAAATGGCAGATTTGTATGAGGATAAAATAACTCTCACGGCTAAAGGTAAGCCAATTCTTGCGAAAACATTAGGCCAAAGACATTATGTGTCTGCGATTCGAAAAAATGATATCGTCTTTGGAATTGGACCAGCGGGAACAGGGAAAACCTATTTAGCTGTTGTCATGGCGGTTCATGCTTTAAAAGAAGGGCGAGTAAAGAAAATTGTCTTAACTCGGCCTGCAGTTGAGGCAGGTGAAAGCCTCGGTTTTTTACCTGGGGATCTAAAGGAGAAAGTAGATCCTTATTTAAGACCATTGTATGATGCACTTCATGATGTGTTTGGTGTAGAACATACTGAAAGACTAATGGAAAGAGGCACGATCGAGATCGCACCGTTAGCATATATGAGAGGTCGGACACTTGACGATTCCTTTGTCATATTAGATGAGGCTCAAAATACGACGTCTGAACAAATAAAAATGTTTTTAACAAGACTTGGTTTTGGTTCAAAAATGGTTGTGACAGGAGACTTAACGCAAATTGATTTGCCGCGTGGTAAAATGTCCGGTTTAAAATCAGTTTTAAAAATATTAAAAAATGTAGAAGGTTTGTCATTTATACATTTGGAGCCTACTGACGTTGTCCGTCATACACTTGTTCAAAAAATTATTAATGCTTATGACAAAGAGAGTGAAACGTCTTCTGAGCATAATGCGTAAACTACTTAAACGAAATGGTAGGCCAAATGATTTTAAAAAACACCTCTTGTATGAAAGTTGCCCAGTATGACTTTAATAAGGAGAGGAATGTTCTTTACAAAGGAGTGCCTAGTTTGAAATAATTGGTAAAAGACGATACGAAGTTCTTTTTTTAAAATGGGGGAGCCAAATGTCAAAACGATCATCTATAGATCAACAAGCATGGTGGAAAAATTTAAAAAAACATCGTTATTTACGTATCTTCATCTTTGTATTTTTAGGCATCTTTACGTATGGTATGCTCGTCACAAATGTGATCCCTGAGACGTTAGAAGTTGAACAAGGAACCGTGTCTGACCAAGATATACGATCGCCATTAACAATTGAAAATAAGCTAGAAACTGAACGTTTACAACTAGAAGCATCTGATGCGGTCGAACCTGTATATTCAAAAAAAACGAGATACGCCCAAAATCAACTTGAAAGAATTCAGGATATTTTCCATTCGGTGGAACAAGTCCAAAGTCAGATTGATGAAAGAATTTCTGAAATAGAAGAGGCGTCTAACAATTCTAATGAAGATGACATGACGATTGAAGAACTTTCTGAGTCCGAACAGCTTGATTTGCTTGAAGAGCTTCTTCCAACTGAAACCATAGAGCAAATATCTGATGACGCTTTTCTAATATTGTTGGAAACGACCGGTGAAGATTTAGAGACTGCCCAAGAAACGACTACTAGTGCAGTGTATGATGTGATGGAAGAAGAAATTCCAATGGATGAAGTAGATGATGCAAAAGATAGGGTTGAAAGCAAGGTTGCCATTGCAGCTGTTAGTCCAGATTTACTTGAAGCTATGATTGAAATTTCTCGTTTTGGTATTACGGCAAATTACATGATGGACGAAGATGCTACACAAGAAGCACGAGAGTCAGCTATTGAAGCGGTAGAACCTGTTATGATACGAGAAGGTCAGCTGCTAGTAGAAGAAGGTCAAGTCATTACGGGAGAAATTTATCAACAACTATCGCTTGTAGGATTAACTGAAGAGGTGCCTTTATACTACCCTTATATTGGTCTTGCTATTATTATTAGTCTATTAATAGCGATGCTTGCCTATTACTTAAATGATGCAAAAACCTCTTTACAAACAAATAATACCCATTTGTTAATGTATAGTACGATTTATATGCTGACGCTCATTTTGTTAAAGCTCGTTAGTTTGACGCATGTCATTGACCTTAACGGTATAACCTTCCTAGCGCCAGTAGCCATGGGAACAATGCTTCTTACAACATTGCTACAATCACGGGTCGCTATTTTTACAAGCATGATATTCGCTATTATTGCAAGTATTATGTTTAATAGTGAGAGCTCTGGTATTGTTAATTACACTCATGGCATATACATCTTTTTTAGTGGCTTGGCAGGAGTCTTTTTCTTGAGTAAGTCACAACGGATGATGCGGATGTTACAAACGGGAATTTTCGTCTCGTTTATTAATATTTTAGTGGTAATTGCTATTCTCTTATTGAAAAATGCTCAATATGGGTGGTTTGATATTGGGACCAACGTCGGTTTTGCATTTTTGTCTGGCTTTATCTCTGTGGTGTTAGCGATTGGGTTATTACCCTTTGTGGAAGCAGGATTCGGAGTTTTGTCTCCAACTAGACTAATTGAATTGTCCAATCCTAATCACCCTCTTTTAAGAAAAATTTTATTAGAGGCTCCAGGAACATATCATCATAGTGTGGTCGTCGCTAACTTAGCCGAAGCTGCCTGTGAATCTGTTGGAGCTAACGGGTTATTAGCACGAGTTGGTTCATATTATCATGATATTGGGAAGACAAGACGCCCACATTTTTTTATAGAAAATCAAATGAAAATTAAAAATCCACATGATAATATTTCACCGCATTTAAGTAAAACAATTATTATTGCTCACCCTTATGATGGGGCAGACATGCTTAAATCACATAAGCTTCCGAAGGAAATTGTGGACATTGCAGAACAGCATCATGGTACGTCGTTACTTAAATACTTTTACCATAAAGCAAAACAAAATGATGATAAGGACGAAATAGAAGAAGAAGAGTTCAGATATCCAGGGCCGAAAGCGCAATCAAAGGAAGCAGCACTCGTTGGATTTGCTGATTGTGTAGAAGCAGCTGTTAGATCAATGCAGCACCCTACAACTGAAAAAATCGAAAATCTTGTTCGTAAAATATTATTGGATCGGTTAACAGATGGTCAATTTGATGACTGTGACCTTACATTAAAAGAGTTAAATAAAGCAGCGACTTCAATATGTGAAACGTTGCAGGGAACGTTCCACTCAAGGATCGAGTATCCAGAAGATGATTTGAGTAAAAAGGAGGATAATGTGTGAACCGATATACGATTGATCTATTTGACGAGACAGAGCAATTAACAGACGTAGAGAAAAACCTTGTCGCTGACGTACTCAATACGGCACTTAAAGAGGAGAATCTGAAAGAAGAATCTGAAGTGTCTGTCACGTTCGTTACTGATGAACATATACACCAATTAAACCGAGAGTATCGGGATAAAGATCAGCCAACAGACGTATTGTCTTTCGCATTAAATGAAGGTGATGAGGACATAAGTGAAAGTCCCGCTGCTAATTTGTTAGGGGATGTGATTATCTCTGTACCGCGCGCAAAAGTTCAAGCAGAAGAATATGGCCATGATATGGAGCGAGAACTGTGCTTTTTGGCAGTTCATGGCTTCCTTCACCTCATTGGCTATGATCACGAAACTGAAAAAGATGAAAAAGTGATGTTTACAAAACAAGAAGATATTTTGCAAAAACATGGGCTCAAGAAATAATATCCCTTTTGTTTCGTGGCGGCGGTTGAGGAAGAGTTTTTATTATGCAGCAAAAGGAATTGAACACACGTGGAAGTATGAACAAAACTTCCGCATACATGTGCTTGCGGCGATTGGGGTATTTATTTTAGCACAGTTGCTTAACGTCCCTTTAAGTGAACAAGTCATTCTAGCTGTTGTGATCGGGGCGGTTTTAGGAATGGAACTGATTAATACTGCAATTGAACATGTGGTAGACCTCGTCGTAAAGCGATATGATGAGCAGGCAAAAATCATAAAAGACGCTGCAGCAGGAGCTGTCTTTGTCTTTGCATTGACAGCGGCGATTGTGGGCGCTATGATTTTCATACCCCATATTCTTCAATTGCTGCTTTAACCCATTCGTGCAAAGTGAAGATGATATTAAATTCAGGGATTATTTTATACGAGGGTGATAAAATGAACAAAGATCAATTATTAGAGGAAGCAAAACGAGCTAGAGAAAAAGCCTATGTGCCATATTCTAATTTTCAAGTAGGTGCAGCCCTTCTGGCATCTGATGGTAATATTTTTCATGGGTGTAATATAGAGAATGCAGCATATAGCATGTGTAATTGTGCTGAAAGAACCGCTATATTTAAAGCCGTCTCTGATGGGGTACGTGAATTTACTGCTATGGCAGTGGTAGCCGATACGGATGGACCAGTCTCTCCCTGTGGTGCATGTCGACAAGTGATGTCGGAGCTTTTACAGCGTGAGACAAAAATATATTTAACGAATTTGCATGGAGATACTACTGAGTGGACAATGGAACAATTGTTACCAGGAGCATTTTCACCGGAGGATTTAAATGACTGAGAATGAAAAAAAATCAGGTTTTGTAGCACTAATTGGCCGACCTAATGTAGGCAAATCCACATTATTGAACCATGTTTTAGGGCAGAAAATTGCGATTATGAGTAATAAACCTCAAACGACAAGAAATCGTATTCAAGGCGTCTATACCGGAGATAAAGGTCAAATCGTTTTTATTGATACGCCGGGGATTCATAAGCCTAAACATCGGCTCGGTGATTTCATGACAAAGATTGCGCAAAATACGTTTAATGAAGTTGATGTGATCTTATTTCTTGTAGATGCTAAAGAAGGAAAAGGGCGTGGTGATGAATTTATTATTGAACGTTTAAAAAATGTCAATACCCCCGTTTTCCTTATTATTAATAAAATCGATGACGTCCACCCAGACGAGCTCTTGCCACTTATTAAAGAGTATTCACAGCTTTATCCATTTAAAGAGATCATTCCTGTTTCTGCGTTGGAAGGTAATAACGTTACCACACTTCTCGAACAGGTTTATGCTTATTTATACACAGGTCCTCAATTTTATCCGGAGGATCAGGTTACTGACCATCCAGAACGTTTTTTAATGGCAGAAATGATTCGTGAAAAGATTCTTCATTTAACTGAAGAAGAAGTGCCTCATTCGATTGCTGTTGAGATTGAACAAATTAAGCGTAGAGAAAATACGGAGACTGTTTATGTTGGGGCAGTTGTTGTGGTGGAAAGAAGTTCGCAGAAAGGGATCATTATCGGTAAGCAAGGGAAAATGCTTAAAGAAATAGGGAAACGAGCTAGAGAAGATATTCAACGTCTTCTGGGATCCAAAATTTTTCTTGAGCTTTGGGTAAAGGTTGAAAAGGATTGGCGAAATAAACCGAAGCATTTAAAAAATTTCGGCTATAACAATGAGGAGTATTAAAATAATACCGACTCGTTCATCTTTATCACAGATAACCGTCTGTAAAACTTCCAGCATAAAATAGAGAGGAGTGCTAGATCTATTTCAGACGGGGAGATGTTGGACTCAACGAGCAATCAGCGGGAGAAGAACGAGAAAACCCATTGATTGAAGGGGCGTTTTATACTGTTAATATTTCCTTGACATGAAAAGGACGCAGAAGGTCACTATAACAGATATAGAAGCACAATAAAGCTTGCTTTAAGAAAGGTGGAGTAGCCCGATGCGTCAGTTATCCTGGCACGTATTCTCCATGACAGGCGATGTGGAATCTTATTTGTTATTTAAAGAAATTGATCGAGATCAGCAAGATACCATTATGTATGAACAGGATGATGGGAATTCTGATGAGGAGACGATCCCCTAAATGACCTGAAGCTCACCTAAAATTGGCAGGTGGCGATATTGTTACACAAAACAGAAGGTATTGTTATTCGTACGACTGATTATGGTGAAACGAACAAAATTATCACATTATTGTCTCGTGAACACGGCAAAACAGCCGTAATGGCACGCGGAGCAAAACGACCAAAGAGTCGCTTTGCTTCATCAACTCAACTCTTTGTTTATGGTTCTTTCATATATCAAAAATCTCAAGGGATGGGGTCGCTTAGTCAATCTGATATTATTGATTCATTCAAAGAAGTACGAAATGATTTAATGCTCACTGCTTATGGTGCATACATAGTGGAAATGATTGATAAATTGACAGATGATAATGATAAGAACCCGTATTTATTTGAATTGCTGTATCAATTGTTACACCATTTAAATGAGGGAGATGATGGGGAAATTCTAATTCGCATTCTTGAGACAAAGATGTTGGCTTTTTCTGGTTCTCCCCCAACTTTACATGAATGTGCCCATTGTAGAAGAACAGATTTGCCTTTTGTTTTTTCACTGAAGTTTGGTGGGGCTCTCTGTACCGCTTGTTCCCACGAGGATAAGTATCATTTAAAGGCATCCCCTTCAGTCATGAAACTTTTAAGGCTATTTCAACAAATTAACCCTTCTAGAATTGGTAAAATTTCTGTGAAACCTGATAATAAACTGCAATTAAAAGAAATATTAGCATTGTATTATCAAGAATATATCGGAATTCATTTAAAATCAAAGCGATTTTTAGATCAGATAGAGAAGTTCTCACAACAAGATGTTGACAGCTAACTTTTTTTTAAGTAAGATTTGTAATGATAAGAGATCGTTTATAGTTACCGTGCAATGAAGGAAAATAGTACTTGTCCTCTCAATATATTAGCGAGCTCAGGATGGTGAAAGCTGAGTATAACGATGACAAGGAAGGCGTTCCAGAGTACGTATAGTTAAAGTGGTGCAGTTTAGCTGTGCAAGTAGGGTGGAACCGCGGGTTACTCTCGTCCCTGTATCCTTATGGATATAGAGACGGGAGTTTTTTATTGAATAACTTTTCTTAGAAAAAGCTTTAAATCAATCTCCCTGCGTTATGACACTCACAAAATCTTAGTAAAATTGGAGGCTTTACGCATGAACGTACAAAACATGATTCTCACGTTACAAGAATTTTGGGGAAAACAAAATTGCCTTCTCCTGCAGCCGTATGATGTGGAAAAAGGCGCTGGCACAATGAATCCTATGACATTTTTACGAAGTATTGGACCAGAACCGTGGAATGTAGCTTATGTTGAACCATCACGACGACCGACTGATGGAAGATATGGAGAAAATCCAAATCGACTATATCAACACCACCAATTTCAAGTAGTTATGAAGCCATCTCCTGACAATATTCAAGAATTATATTTAGAGAGTTTAAAAAAATTAGGGATTAAACCAGAAGAGCACGACATTCGTTTTGTAGAAGACAACTGGGAAGCGCCTACTCTTGCTGCATGGGGATTAGGCTGGGAAGTATGGCTCGACGGGATGGAAATTACCCAATTTACTTATTTTCAACAAGTAGGAGGGCTCGACGCTTCACCTGTATCTGTCGAAATTACATACGGCCTGGAACGATTAGCATCTTATATACAAGATAAAGAGAATGTTTACGATCTCGAATGGGTGAATGGTTTTACTTACGGGGATGTTTTCTTACAAAATGAGTATGAACAATCTAAGTATTCCTTTGAAGTGGCGGATGCAGACATGCTTTTTCAACTGTTTTCAACTTTTGAAAAAGAAGCGCAGCGTGCGCTAAATGAACAACTCGTTATTCCTTCTTATGACTATGTGTTAAAGTGTTCTCACGTTTTTAATTTGTTAGATGCCCAAGGTGCCATTTCTGTTACTGAAAGAACTGGTTATATCGGTCGTGTAAGAAATCTTGCCCGTAATTGCGCGAAAACCTATTATGACGCACGGGAAAAATTAGGTTTTCCGATGCTTAAAGAGAAGGGGGAAGCTGCTAATGAGTAGTAGGACATTATTATTAGAAATCGGCTTGGAAGAGATGCCTGCAAGATTTGTAACAGATGCTATGAAAGAACTGCAACACCGAACTGAAGCTTGGATGAAAGAGCATAGGTTAACTTATGATGAAACAAAAGCTTTCTCAACTCCGCGTCGCTTAGCTGTCATCGTACACGGACTCGAGGAAAAGCAAGATGATGTTGAAGTGGAAGCAAAAGGACCTTCTAAAAAGATTGCTCAAGATGAAGAAGGAAATTGGTCAAAGGCTGCTCAAGGATTCGCTCGTGGACAAGGAGTAAACACAGATGACCTTTACGTAAAGTCTATTAACGGGGAAGACTATGTTTTCGCTAAAAAATTCACAGCTGGTGAACCTGTTACGTCTCTTCTACCCGAATTGAAACACGTTATCCTTAGTATTCCTTTCCCAAAAAATATGAAGTGGGGAGTAAATGATCAGAAATTTGTTCGTCCAGTAAAATGGCTAGTTGCTCTATATGGGACAGAGGTGATCTCATTTAACATCACGAATGTATCCACCGATCGTTATTCCTTTGGTCACCGCTTTTTAGGAAACCAATTAATCCTTGAGGACGCAAATGACTATGTTTCTGCCTTGTTAAAAGAGCATGTAATTGTTGATCCACTCGAAAGGAAAACAGCGATTAGAAAACAACTTGAACAAATGGCAGAAAGTGAAGGATGGGTCGTTCCAGTAGACGAAAATTTACTCGAAGAAGTCACGAATCTTGTGGAATACCCAACAGCGCTATATGGTACATTTGATAAGCGGTTTTTACAGGTGCCTGAAGAAGTCCTCATTACATCAATGAGGGAACATCAACGTTATTTCCCAGTTAAAAATAAAGACGGAGACCTTCAGCCCATCTTTATTACGGTTCGAAATGGGGATCATCGTCACTTAGAAAATGTTCAAAAGGGTAATGAAAAAGTACTGAGGGCGCGATTGGCAGATGCTGAATTTTTCTATAACGAAGATTTGAATAAAAATTTTGAAGCTCTCTTTTCCCGTCTTGAATCAATCGTTTACCATGAGGAATTAGGTTCAATTGCTGATAAAGTGAGACGTTTCTCTGCTCTAGCTGTAAAAATTGCTAAAAAAGCTGGTGCTACTAAAGAAATAATTCACCTCACAGAAAGAGCAGCTCATTTAGCAAAAAATGATTTAGTCACACATATGGTAAATGAGTTTCCAGAGCTTGAAGGGCGTATGGGAGAGGAATATGCATTAAAATCAGGAGAAGATACCCGCGTAGCTCGTGCGATTAAGGAACATTACTTACCTAAGCAATCAGGAGATCTTCCACCATCTGACGCGATTGGTGCTTTTATCAGTGTTGCTGACAAAATCGATACACTTGTTACAAGTTTTGGAATCGGCGCTATTCCTACTGGCTCTCAAGATCCCCATGGACTTCGCCGCCAAACAGCAGCAATTTTACACATTTTCTTAAAAGAAGACTGGCACTTTGATTTATTTGAAGTGATGAACGAAGCTTTGTTAGAAGCTGATAATCATGGGTTAATCAGTCGACCACTTGAAGATGTTATGACAGACTTAAAAGAATTCGTTAAGTTGAGATATAAGCATTTACTTCAAGAGAAAAATGTACGCTATGATGTAGCTGAGGCTGTACTTGCTACAGCACCGGGAAGAGTAGATATAACGATTAAAAAAGGCCTGTTTTTAATGGAACTTCTCAATGATGCTTCCTTCAAGAAAGATGTTGAAGCATTTAACAGAGTCATAAATATTTCTAAAAAAACAGCTTCTGATGCAATGCCAGATTCATCGCTTTTCACAGAAGAGGAAGAAAAAAATCTTTTCGATGCTACATGTGATCATGAGAAAAATGTATTAAATTCACTAGATAAAGGTGAGGTAGCCGAAGCTTATACTTTGCTGAAACAACTCGTGCCAGTTATCCACCGCTATTTTGATAATATAATGGTCATGGCTGAAAGTGAGACTATTAAAGCTAATCGTCTTGCCCAAATGAAACAAACCTCTGAGATGATCACTTTTTTTGCTGATTTTCAGGCAATTGTTTTCCATGCCGAGAACTAAGCGTATTTTTCGAGCGTTTTTAATTAGGTTATAATAGAAATAAGTGAAAATAGTGAGTTTGCCTGAGTATAGAGGACGGTGAAGGCAATGGAGTTGAATGAAAGACAACAACGAATTTTACAAATAGTGAAAGAAGAAGGTCCGATCACGGGTGAACAGATTGCTGAGAAGCTGTCACTAACGCGTGCAACCTTGAGGCCTGACTTGGCCATTTTAACCATGTCGGGCTTTCTCGATGCACGTCCCCGTGTAGGTTATTACTATAGTGGGAAAAATGGTGGGCAACTTTTTAATGAGCAAATGCAAAAATTAACTGTTAAACAATTTCAATCTGTACCTGTCGTAGTTAACGAATCTGCTTCTGCCTATGATGCTATTTGTATTATGTTTTTAGAGGACGTGGGCACACTTTTTGTTGTAAATAAAAAAAGCCGATTAGCTGGCATTCTTTCAAGAAAAGATTTATTGCGTGCTAGTATGGGTAAACAAGACCTTGAGAGTGTACCTGTGAGTATCATTATGACAAGAATGCCGAATGTTACAATGTGTAAACCTGAAGATACTATTGTAGAAGTGGCTAATAAATTAATTAATAAACAAATAGATGGTGTCCCGGTAGTTCGTGAAATTGAGGAAGAAGGTGCCATTGTTCACGAGGTAATCGGACGTTTAACCAAAACAAATATTGCGAAGGCTTTTGTTTATATGGCAAGTGATGATCTTCATACGTAAGCTTTATTAATTGAGTGAAGGAGAATGCCAATGAGTTCATCTGATCAATCGATGGTATATGTGATTTCTGATTCTGTTGGAGAAACGGCTGAATTAGTTGTAAAGGCTGCATTAAGTCAATTTAGCCAAGGAAAAGCGGCTATTACGAGAATCCCTTACGTTGAAGACACCTCTACAGTAGATGACGTCATAACACAAGCTATTGAAAACAATGGTGTCATTGCATTTACCGTTGTAGTACCAGAAGTAAAAAATTATTTATTACAGCAGGCAGCTAGCCATAACGTACCTATTTACGATATTTTAACGCCTATGATTACATTGATGGAGAACCGGTTAAACACATCACCAAAAAATAAATCGGGTCTTATTCACACACTAGATGAAGATTACTTTAGAAAAGTCGAGGCGATTGAGTTTGCGGTTAAATATGATGATGGTCGAGATCCACGTGGGGTTTTAAGGGCTGATGTGGTTTTAATTGGGGTATCTCGCACATCCAAAACACCATTATCTCAATATTTGGCGCACAAACGTTTAAAAGTAGCTAATGTACCTCTTGTGCCTGAAGTAGAACCTCCCGAGGAACTCTTTAATGTGCCATCTGAGAAAATAATTGGATTAACGATCAGCCCCAAAAAATTAAACACGATTCGAACGGAAAGGCTAAAAGCTTTAGGTTTAAAAGAAGAAGCTAATTATGCCGCATTAGAGCGTATTGAAGAGGAGCTTTTGTACTCTGCTCGAATTATGAATAAGATTGGTTGTCGTATTATTGATGTCTCTACAAAAGCAGTGGAAGAGACTGCAAATTTGATTTATCAACTTGTTCATCATCATTCTTCATAAGCCAACTGGGACTTTGAAGTTCTTAGAAAAGAACTTCAAAGTTTTTTATATGTTGGATAGTCACCTTTCCAAAAAATTATTTTATGATAGGCTGCACTATCGTTAAAATTTCCTTCCATGTAAACATTCACTCGTTTATCTGCTAAATACACCAGATGCCAGTGCCTATGCGCGTCTATCGTTAAAGTTAATTTATGCATAAAACAGAAGAGAAGGTAGTAGCTTTTCTCATAAATGATGCTTCTTCAATTCATTTAATTAACTTTCTAAATGAGTCGATTTCATAATGATGTTTTTAAAGCAATAACATGAATAATATGCAATACATTTAATATGAGGATGATAAAAAGTGATCGAAACGTAAGACGGCGACTCCCTGAAGATAAGCCCTGGGGAAAGCGTCCTCTGAAGTGAAGCTACAGCCATTGTTCGACTGTACTTATTTTGATTTATGATATTCATTCAATGGTTACGCCGGTGCTTTTTGTAAAAATAGCAAAAGTTAATCCGATCTAATGAGTGATATGTAATAGCTGAGCATCATTTTGACGTTTTGACGTCCAGCCCGTCCAGCTATTAAAAGCTTTAATAGAAAAAATGATCAAAACCATAGCGAGATTTATTATTATCCTATATAATGAAATATTGTGACTTGATAAAATTTATAAAAAATAGGCATAATCACAGTGAGAACAAATAAATTGAAAATGTCAAGACTTTTTTTAATTTATTTGGTAAAGATAGTAAGAGGACATGGGGGATTGAAAATAAACACAAATAAAAAAAGGATTTACGGAAAAGGGTGTAGAATTCACTATTGATACAAAATAAGAGGATTTTTGTCGATGGAGACGGGTGTCCAGTTTTAGAAGAAATCATTCATTGTGCCAGTGAATTTAAGTGTCCAGTTCTTTTCGTTCACTCTTACGCTCATTCGAGAAGCGATTTGTTGCCAACTTTTGTGCAGGAAGTTATAACAGATCCAGATAGAGAAGCGGTTGATATGGAAATATGCAATCGATCCTCTACTGGTGATATAACAGTTACCCAGGATCTTGGCTTAGCTGGGCTTTTATTAGCAAAGGGTGGTGTTGTTTTATCTCCTAGGGGAAACATCATTGAGAATGAGCAAGTGGATTTTTTACTTGATAGAAGGCACGATGAAGCCAAAAAAAGAAAAGCGGGCAAAAAAACACGGGGACCTAAAAAGCTTCGTGATGAAGATCGACATTTTTTTAAACAACAGTTAAAAAAGATTTTGTCAAAAAAGCAGGAATCTTGAAGGTTGAAGCGAATATATTTATGACACTCTCTTTAAAAATATAGTCGTTAAGGCTTACGTTGTCCAATATTTTCAAGTGATGTCTACGACTTTTCTTAATAAAGAAAACAGAGTGCTTCTAAAGTCTACCCAAAAGGTTGTACGCTATTCTTTTAGAAATAGTCTGCTTACTGTAAAAGGGAGAAGGTTGGTGGCGTATATGACACAACGGATTCCCGAAGAAACAATTGAAGAGGTTCGCAAGGCACTAGATATAGTGGATGTTATAAGTGAATACGTTCAATTGAAAAAACAAGGGAGAAACTTCGTTGGTTTGTGTCCTTTCCATGGTGAGAAAACGCCCTCTTTTTCTGTATCACCCGATAAACAACTGTATCATTGTTTTGGTTGTGGTGCAGGAGGTAATGCTTTCTCATTCGTTATGGAAACAGAAGGGATTAGCTTTATTGAAGCTGTAGAAAAATTAGCCTCAAAAGCGAACATTTCTTTGCCTCAATTGGAAGGACAGGAAGAAAATAAACCTGAGATTTCCCATAAAATGACTACTTGGGTTAAGGCCCATGAACTGGCTGCTAAGCTCTACCATCATATCCTAACAGCTTCAGACGAGGGGAAGGAAGCGCGTGAATATTTGAGAAAAAGAGGCTTTACAAAAGAAATGATTGATCACTTTCAAGTGGGATATGCGCCGAATTCGTGGGATTTCCTCACTAATTTTCTAGAAAAACGCTTAGATGAATCACATGAGAGTTTGGCAGAATGTGGACTTCTGGCATTACGCGAAAAGGATAAAAAGCCTTATGATCGATTTAGAGATCGTATTATGTTTCCAATTTGGAATCAGCGGGGGAAATTAATTGCTTTCGGTGGACGTATTTTGTCTGAGGGTCAACCGAAATACTTAAATAGCCAAGAATCTAAGGTTTTTAATAAAAGTGAGGTATTATATTTTTTTCATCAGGCAAGACCGATGATAAGGAAAAAGAGCGAAGCGGTACTATTCGAGGGTTATATGGATGTTATATCCGCCTGGCGTGCGGGTATAGACAACGGTATAGCTGCTATGGGGACGGCACTGACAGAAATTCAGGCAAAAATGATACGGCGTAATGCTGATAGAGTTATTCTTTGTTACGATTCAGATGATGCCGGTTTAAATGCCACGTATAAAAATGCTCAAATCCTCCAAAAAGTAGGAGCAGAAGTTGTTATTGCTACTTTACCTGAAGGTTATGATCCAGATGATTATATTCGTGAGAAAGGTCCAGACCGATTTGTACAAGATATTATTAATCGCCATATAACGTTTACTGCTTTTAAATTTCATTATTTCCGTAGAGGTAAGAACCTTCAGCTTGAAGGAGACCGGCTCAATTATATCGAACAAATAATAGAAGAAATTAGTCTTCTCCCTAGAGCTGTGGAACGAGATTATTATTTGCGCCAACTTGCTGAAGAGTTTTCATTATCATTGGAAGCTTTGAAGCAGGAACAAATAGATATTATAAAAAAACAGCAAAAAAAAGAAAAACGTCAATTTTATAAAGCTGTTCAAGCAAAAAATGTTAACGATGCTAAAAGAATGATCTCTGCCCATGAAGCGGCAGAACGAGAATTGATTGCTCTTATGCTTCAATCACGTTCGATTGCCGACCAAGTGCAAAAAGAAATTGGTGGGGAATTCCATTATGATGATTATCAAGCGATTGCCGCCCATATATATAGCTATTATGGCGAAGGGTACGAGCCTGATCCTTCTCATTTTATTGAGCGGGTTGAAGATCCTAAATTAAGAAAAATAACGACTAGTCTTGCAATGAAGAAGGTTAATATTGATCTGTCTGAGCAAGAAATGGACGATTATTTAAAACACATTCGTCAATTTCCGAAAAAAAAGGAGATTGAACAATTGAAAATAAAGCAAAAACAAGCTGAAGAATCCTTACAGTTTAAAGAAGCCGCACTTATAGCTATGGAAATCGTTAAGATCAATCAAGAATTAAAGCAGTGATAAGTGCAATTGACTCAGATAATGTAGTGACAATTAGGAAGGAGGGATCGTATGGCAGACAAACCAATTCGTCCTATGGCGGAAGGTGATTTAACCATCGATCAAGTTAAGGAGCAACTATTAGAAGCAGGTAAAAAGCGGGGGACTTTAACCTACGCCGAGATTACTGAGAGATTAGGTGCATTTGATCAAGATTCAGATCAAATGGATGAATTTTTTGAATACCTTGGAGAACAAGGTGTTGAAATATTAAATGATAATGAGACTGTCCCGAGTCTTCAGCAAGTTGAAAAAGAGGAAGAATTTGATTTAAACGACTTGAGTGTGCCCCCAGGAATAAAAATAAACGATCCAGTAAGGATGTATTTAAAAGAGATTGGGCGGGTACCGTTATTATCAGCTGCTGAAGAAATTGATTTAGCAAAAAGAATTGAAAATGGAGATGAAGAAGCAAAGCGTCGATTAGCGGAAGCAAACTTACGTTTAGTTGTTAGTATTGCTAAACGTTATGTAGGTCGTGGAATGCTCTTCCTTGATTTAATTCAAGAAGGGAACATGGGTCTCATTAAAGCCGTAGAGAAGTTTGATTACGATAAAGGTTTTAAGTTTAGTACTTATGCTACATGGTGGATCCGGCAAGCCATTACACGAGCTATTGCTGATCAAGCAAGAACGATTCGTATTCCAGTTCATATGGTGGAAACAATCAACAAGCTTATTCGAGTTCAACGTCAGCTTTTACAAGATTTAGGGCGGGAACCGACACCAGAAGAAGTCTCTAAAGAAATGGAATTGACACCAGAAAAAGTACGAGAAATTTTGAAAATTGCTCAAGAGCCTGTTTCTCTGGAAACACCGATTGGAGAGGAAGATGACTCTCATTTAGGAGACTTTATAGAGGATCAAGAAGCTTTAGCTCCTTCTGATGCTGCAGCATATGAGTTACTTAAAGAGCAGCTTGAGGATGTGCTTGATACGCTAACTGACCGAGAAGAAAATGTCTTACGTCTTCGCTTTGGTCTTGATGATGGTCGAACAAGAACATTGGAGGAAGTAGGTAAAGTATTTGGCGTGACACGGGAACGTATTAGGCAAATTGAAGCAAAAGCGCTAAGAAAGCTTCGTCACCCTAGTCGTAGTAAACGACTTAAAGATTTTCTTGAGTAAACAGCAGTTTGTGTTCATAAGTCATAAAAGGAAATGTGATAAACATTTAACCTTTTATGACTTTTCTTTATGGATGTGTGATTTAGTCAAAGATATTCATTATTATCCATTGTGAACATAAACTCTTTATTGAAAAAAAGACAGGATAAAAAGAAATAGAAGGATATTTTCTAACCTACTGTCATTAAGTGAACAAATTCTTTTGATATTAAAGACTATATATTGCAGGGAATTAATACGATATAATGAAGGAGGTAAAAAATAATAACAACTTTATTGTAAGCAGATGATTCTTTTACATAGGGCTATCAGAAGAGAGTGCTTTATCATGATTAGCAAAAAGAGCAGCCGCTTTTAAGAGGAATGTAGGTGATATTATGGAGGAACGGAATAATATAATTATAAATGAAATAAAAAAATGGCAAGAAAATAAACTGTTACCAGATACATATTGTCAGTTTTTACTACAATTGTATACTGAAGGTGAAGCTCCTGCATCAGATGATGAAAAAACCGTTAAACGGAGCTTTATATTCCGTTACCTAACAAAAGCCTTCCTTAGTTTAATGGTGATGATTGGCATTTTTGTGTTAGTATTAGTCATGATTTATTTCACACAAGTTTCACCTGGAGTGCAAGTGATCTTTCTCTTCATTTTCTTGATGATTAGTTTAGTAGGAGCTATTTTTTATAATAAAAGAAATATGTTGGTCTCACACTTATATGTTATACTGGCTGCTTTTATTTCATTTGTATTTATCATTGCTTCTGCTAATCTCATGGCGCCTGAAAATACATTATATCTTGCTATTGGCATTATAACGTTATGCTGTATATGGATTATAACAGGTTGGCGTTTCAAGTATCATTATTTATATATCGCAGGTGGAACAGGCATTCTATTATTTATCGCTTTAATTATATTAGGCCGTATATAATCTCGTAAGGGTGTTGAGACTATCTATGAAAATTATCGCTCATAGAGGAAACAAGCGACATACTCCAGAAAATACGATGGCGGCATTTAGATCGGCATCTATGTACCCGGTGGACGGGATTGAATTTGATCTGCAATTCACAAAAGATAAAATTCCGGTCGTCATTCACGATTCAACCATTGACAGGACAACAAATGGCAGTGGTGCTGTTTCATCTTACACACTGTCAGAATTACAACAATTCGATGCAGGGGTTCTATTTGATGAAACATTTTTTGGTGAAAGAATTCCTACTTTTTCTGACGTTCTAACGTGGGCTAGTCATGAGGCTTTTCAATTGCATGTTGAGTTGAAAAAGCAGACAACACAAGAGAATGACTTTGTAAAAAGGTGTATAGAGGAAATCATTGACCATGATTTGCTTCATAGAGCCGTTATATCCAGCTTCTATCACCCTTATCTTGTGGAAGTGAAAAGGCTTTGTCCAGATCTCCATACAGCTTTTTTAACGAAGGTCCCCATTTTAAGAGCGATTAAATACGCTAAAAAAATTGAAGCAGAAGCCATTCATATACGCCATAGCTATCATGCTATGCGCTATTACCGTCGATGGGCAAAGAAAGGTTTAACAGTAAGAGCCTACAATGTTCATACGATAAAAGAGGCGATGCGTTGCGCTGCTAGAAATGTGGATGCGATTATAACAAATGATCCGAAGACGATGACAGATACGTTTAAAAAGAAGCAGGAATAACCATCAAAAAAGGAAACGCTTTTTTACTTTTCTATTGATTCATTTTCGTATACAATATAATAGAGCTCGGCATAAATTTTATATACGTTGGGGAAAAGAGAGACACTAAAAGGGAGGTACATACAAGATGAAAGGAAAACCCCTCTACCCTTTTGCAGTAACAGCTGTACTGGGAATAGGCTTAATTATCATCTTATCATTTGTTGGCATTAATATGGATGATCAGGCTTCTGAAAATGGGGATAATAATGAAGCACAAGAATTTGATGATCCAATTGAATTAGGTGAAAGCCTCTATCAAAGTAGCTGTGTTTCCTGTCACGGCGGGGAATTGGAAGGGGCCTCTGGACCAGCTCTTGATGGCGGAAATCTATCCCAAGAGGATATTTTGAATGCTATTTCTGAAGGACCTGGTACAATGCCCGCAGGCTTAGTCACTGGTGAAGAAGCTGAAGCGGTGGCTGAATTTATTTTGGCAGAAAACGAATAACTTTAATTCGTAAACAGGCAGTTTAAAAGGCAGTACAATGATAATATACTGCGTGGGAGAAGGATCTTTTGTATCCTTCTTTTTCTAATACAATTTAATTTTAAAAAAGTTTGAATAAACGTATCCTTTCTGTCAGCTGTTATGCTGTAAATTGAGTGAACGTGTGACGCCGAGAGAAGGTTATGTGCCTAACTTACATAAAGGAAATTGGTGAATAGGATGAATCATGAAAAGTTGTCTAAAAGGTTAAAAAAAGTAAGTGATCATGTTCCTTGTGGTGCAATAGTAGGGGATATTGGATCTGATCATGCTTACTTAGCTGTTTATTTGGTTCAGAGCGGTAAATGTCCCTTTGTTGTAGCTGGTGAAGTGAATCAAGGGCCGTTAGCGTCTGCCAAAGCGCATATTCGTTCAAATGGCTTAACTGATAAAATAAGTGCCAAGTTGGGAAATGGTTTAGAGGTTTTAGAAAATGAGAATGTTAATACCGTTGTTATTGCAGGAATGGGTGGGCCTTTAATTGCGACTATTTTAGAAGAAGGGAAAGAGCGGTTAAACTTAGTTGAACGTCTCATTTTACAGCCAAATGTTGCAGCAGATCATATAAGAAGATGGTTGTTGGGAAATAAATGGAAACTTATTGATGAAGAGATTCTAGAAGAAGATGGTCATGTATATGAAATTTTAGTTGCTGAAAAGGGACGTGGTTTAACACCTTATGATACTGAAGATTTAGAAAAGCAACTGTGGCTTGGTCCATATTTATTAAAAAATAAAAATACTGCTTTTGAGAAGAAGTGGAAGAGGGAACGTCAACAAATAGAGAAAATTAATCAACAACTCGCTCTTAGTGGACAGGATGAGTTGCTGAAAGAAAAAAAACAGCAATTAAGTCAAAAGATGACTTGGTTGGAGGAGGAGTTATAATGAAACATGCGAACGGTCAAACGGTTATTCAGGCGTTTGAAAAATTTTCTCCAAAATCCTATGCAGTTGAAGGGGATAAAATTGGTCTGCAAATAGGCACGTTAAACAAGCCTGTGAAAAAAATCATGATTGCATTAGATGTGCTTGAGCCCGTCGTTGATGAAGCTATAAACAACAATGTCGATTTAATTATCTCTCACCATCCCCTCATTTTTAAGCCGATCAAAGTGTTAAGAACTGATACATCTTATGGAAGAGCGATTGAGAAATTAATTAAGCATGATATAACCGTTTATACCGCCCATACGAATTTAGATGTGACCACAGGTGGGGTCAATGACATGATGGCGGAAGCATTAGAGCTTACAGATACCCGTGTTCTTGCAGAAACTGGTGCTGAACTATTAAAAAAACTTGTCGTGTTTGTACCTGAAGAACAGGCGGCACAAGTAAGAGAAGCGATTGGTCAAGCAGGAGCAGGAGATATAGGTGATTATAGTCATTGTAGCTTTACTTCTAGTGGAATGGGGGCTTTTAAGCCTGGAGACAATGCTGATCCCTATATAGGTAAACAAGGGGAAATGGAATATGTAGATGAAGTTAAGATAGAGAGTGTCTTCCCTGCGAGTATACAAAAAAAAGTTTTACGTGCCATGGAAAAAGCGCATCCTTACGAGGAAGTGGCCTATGATTTATATGATATGGCATCAAGAGCTGCAAGTTATGGTTTAGGTCGCATAGGGGACTTAAATGAAAGTGTAACGTTGGACGAATTTGCTGAAAAGGTAAAAAATGCGTTTGACGTTAAGACTGTCAGAGTCGTTGGTGAGGCAACTAAAAAGGTAAAAAAAGTAGCTGTATTAGGGGGCGATGGTAACAAATATATGTCCGCTGCTTTACATCAAGGGGCAGATGTTTTTGTGACCGGTGACATTTATTATCATGTTGCCCACGATGCCATGATGGAAGGGCTCGCCATGATTGATCCTGGACATAATGTTGAGAAAATAATGAAGGAAGGGGTATGTAAAAAAATTCAGTCATTTATTAAAGAAAAAAAATATAACACAGATGTTATTATTTCTAAGTTAAATACTGATCCCTTCCGTTTTATCTAATAAATGACTGTTAACAGGGAATGAAGAGTTTGCGGGAAAAAGGGGATTGGATCCATGCTTCAGTAAAAAATGTCTATTAAACAATCCGGGAGGGCATTCTCCCGGATTTTGAATTATATTTAGGCCCGCTCCGCTTTTTTCTTTCTCACTTTAGGGAGAATTTTTGTTAATTTAACAGTACTCGTCGTATCCCATGTGTGGGGGTCATCTTCATTAAACTTTTCGATGAAAGCAATCACTTCTTTTGTAACAGGAGTGGGTGTGCTAGCCCCAGCAGTGACTGCCACTTTTTTGATCCCTTTAAGCCATTCAAGATTGAGTTCATTAACATTTGCTATTCTGTAGGCAGGTGTTCCGGTAATGTCCATCGATACTTGTGCGAGACGATTAGAGTTATTACTTTTCGGATCACCCACCACAATTAGTAAATCAGCTTCTCCAGCTTGTTCAGCAACAGCTTCTTGACGAACTTGAGTAGCCATGCAAATTTCGTTATGGACCTCTGCTTCAGGGTATTTGTTTTTCGCAGCTTTAATGATGTGAGAGACATCCCATTGACTCATTGTCGTCTGGTTTGTTATAAGAATTTTATTGCCTTTCAGCTGAAGTCTTTCTACATCTTCAACATTTTCTACTAAATAAACAATGTCTGGCGCAACACCGATAGCACCTTCTGGCTCGGGGTGTCCTTTCTTACCAATGTAGATAAACTCGTAGCCCTCTTTCATTTTATTTCGAATTAGGTCATGAGTGACGGTTACATCTGGACATGTGGCATCGATCGTCGTTAATCCTTTTTCTTTAGCGATAGTTCGTACTTCTGGGGAAACGCCATGTGCCGTAAAAATAACGGTTCCTTTATCAACTTGCTTAATAATCTCTAATCTGTTTGGACCGTCAAGCGTGATAATACCCTCTTCGTCAAAGGCATCTGTCACATGTTTATTGTGAACAATCATTCCTAATATATAGATAGGCCGTGGTAAATCTGGATTTTCCGCAGCTTGTTTAGCCATAACCATAGCATCTACCACGCCGTAACAATAACCCCGTGGGGAAATTTTTAAAACCTCCATCAGTATCCTCCTCTAACTTGCCGATGATGATGTAACAAGACATGTTGATAACTTTATCACATCTATTATAAAGGCTTGTGTAGTTGTTGACAAACATATGTAGTTATTTTATATAAACAATACAAAAAAACAGATGTTAATTTAACATCCGTTTTTCAGTGTTTCCATATTTTTTTTCGGAATTTATGCTTCTTGACAGTGCTCATCAATAAAGGTCATTGCTTCATCTTCAGTAAATTTCTTTACCAGCATCAACTCGCTCACTATAAATTGTTTAGCTCTGTCTAGGTTTTTACGATCCTCCATATGAAGACCATTGTTTCGAGCGCATTTTTTAGATGTTAGATTGGCGATGACACTAGCCGCATCAAGAATATTACCTGATTTTAATAAAGTTTCATTCTCTTTAGAGTAAGGACGGGCTGTATCTTTAACGACTGAGGGAGCAGATGTACTAAGGGCATGGGCAACTTCTTCAAGTTGATCCGCATCGATGATCCTTCTTAATCCGGATTCTTCGATGTTTTTTTCTGGAAGCATTAATGTGACATGATTTAGAGGAAAAAACACTACAAAGTAGGACATTTTTTGTCCGAGTATATCTTTCTCTTCCATATCTGTTATCTTACCAGCACCGTGATAAGGGTACACAACACTATCTCCCACTTTAAACATGGCGATCCCTCCAATTGAGTAGTGTTATTATTATAACACAAATGACAGCAAAATATAAAATTTTACTATGATATTTGAGTTTAGTCAATGGGTAACAGCAATAATTTTCATTTATTTAGTTACTGGAATAGCAAGATGTCACCCTCAGAACTTCCAAAATTCAGATATATAATTTTGGTTTTGGTATATTATTCGTTTTGGATGCCTTTTTTGTGTTCCTTTTAGATTGGCTAGAGCTTTTTCGAGAGAGGTGCCGTCGTTTTTTCTTTTCTTTTTCTTTCGGTGATGTCTTATCTCTCGGTTTCTTTTCCTCAGTCTTAGAGGTTTCTTTTTCTTCTTTTTCTACCGGTGGCTTTGTCTCCTTTTCTTGACTGATTTGTTTTGTTTTTTCTGCCTCCTGAGACTTATTTTCACTTTCTGCTTCAGTCGTTTCAGTTGTCGGGTCGTTGTTTTGCGCTGGCGTATTAGCTCCGCCGGAATTGGAATTCATAATTTGTAAAAATTGTGGAATAGCTTTAACTAATGGTCCATACTGTTGCACAATAGGGCCAACTGTTTGCACCGTTTGAATCACTTTTTGTGCATTTTGTACCATCCCCATCATTTGACCAAGATTAAATCCTTGACTTCCTGTTGATAAGCCGCTGGCGACATTTCCAGCGGCGGACGCACCACTGCCAAAAAGACGGGATAATAAGCCTGCTCCCTGTCCGACAGAAGCTGGTGCAGACATGACACCTCCAGGAAGGTAAGGAGGTGTTGCAGGTGGCATTGGTGGTGGCGAAAAAGGTGGGCCGAACATTTATGATCATCCTTTCAAACATGACCTCCTATTTATAGTCATATGCCAATTGATCAAAAATGTATAGGCGGATGATTTTGTTAAGTGCGCTTTTGAACATCGATATCCTTACATGAGGCACATAAGAAAGCGTGTAAATTTATGATTCATGTTAATTAAAGTGGCGGCCGCTAATCTTTTCATGGTAAAATATATAATTAGCGTAATCGCATTATTGTGAAATGCGAAGGCACAAGACAGAAAGTAGGAAAAAGCGTGACACATAATTTTGAACGATTTAACTTGAAGGCATTTTTAATTGAAGCACTAAAAGAAAATAACATTACCTTACCAACTGAAATACAGGAAAGACTAATCCCCTCTATCAAAAATGGGCAGGATGTCATCGGTCGGTCGCAGACAGGGACCGGAAAAACATTGGCGTTTTTACTACCATTATTAGATAAGATAGAAGAGGAGAAAAAGGCAACACAATTAGTTATTACAGCGCCTACGAGGGAATTAGCGATTCAATTGTATGAAGTAGCCAAGCGCTATATAGAAGCCAGTCCGGAAGTGATTACTTCTCAATTAGTTGTTGGCGGAACTGACAGACTTCGGATGATTGAGAAGGCTCAACAGCAGCCCCATCTAGTTATTGGTACACCTGGGCGAATTTTAGATATGCTAAAGGAACGAGCTATTAAAACAGATAGCATTAAAAGCTTTGTCGTTGATGAAGCTGACCAAATGCTTGATATGGGTTTCTTAGAAGATGTGGATGAGATTGCTACAAGGATGAATGAAGACTTACAGCTCCTTGTATTTTCTGCAACCATTCCAGAGAAGCTAAAGCCGTTTCTTAAGAAATATATGAAAAACCCGAAGCAAGTAGAAGTAGAAGCTAAGGTTGCTTCACCTAAAAAAATAAGTCATTGGCTCATAAATGATCGCGATAGAGATAGAGTTGAACTTATTAAAAAAGTGACGTCATCGATTCAACCCTATTTAGCGATCATTTTTACAAACACGAAGGAGACCGCTGACGACGTATTTGAAGTTCTACGGAATGAAGGGTTAAATGTTGATTGCTTGCATGGTGGTATGCCTCCGCGTCATCGGAAAAAAGTTTTGAAAAAACTCCAAGAAGCAGAAATTCAATACTTAGTGGCTACCGATTTAATTGCGCGAGGCATTGACATAAAAGGCATCACCCATATCATTAACTATGAACTTCCTAAAGAGCTGGAATATTACGTGCACAGAGCAGGTAGGACAGCTCGTGCTGGCTGGGAAGGTACTACAATTACATTATATGGGCGAAACGATCAACAAAGTATCGAAAAGTTAGAAAAACAAGGTATTCAATTTAAGTATAAAGAAATTAAGCAAGGGGAGTGGGTGTCGATTGAGAAACGACAATTTTCTCCGCGCCAACCAAATCCAAATGCACCTGGAGCATTAAAAGGCATAAAGAAATCAAAAAAAGTAAAGCCAGGATATAAGAAGAAAATAAAGAAACAAATAGCGAGTAAGATGAAACGGGAGAAGAGAATAAACCAACGTAAAGGATAGGGCTTTTGATGAAAGGGGAAAGAGTTATGTTATTAGGTTCACATGTGTCCATGAGTGGTAAAAAGATGCTTTTGGGAGCTAGTGAAGAGGCATTATCTTATGGCGCAACGACGTTTATGGTGTACACGGGGGCACCGCAAAATACACGACGTAAAGCTATTGAAGATCTAAATATTGAGGCTGGACAAGCTCATATGAAAGAATATGGTATTTCTAATATAGTTGTTCACGCACCCTATATCATTAATATTGCTAACACTGTTAAACCAGAAACATTTCAGTTAGGTGTTGATTTTTTAAAGAGTGAAATAGACCGAACAGAAGCAATTGGAGCAAAACAGATTGTTCTTCATCCTGGAGCTCATGTAGGTGAAGGGACAGAAAAAGGCATTAAGAAAATTATTGAAGGGTTAAATGAAGTATTAGACCCAAATCAAGATGTTCAAATTGCTCTAGAAACAATGGCAGGTAAAGGTTCAGAATGTGGACGAACATTTGAAGAGCTTGCAGATATCATTAGCGGAGTGACCCACAATCATAAATTGTCTGTTTGCTTTGATACATGCCACGTACACGACTCAGGTTATGATATTGTTAACGACCTTGATGGGGTATTAAATCAGTTTGATAAAGTTGTTGGTCTAGACAGAATTAAAGTTTTGCATGTTAATGATAGTAAAAACGAATGTGGAGCGGCAAAGGATCGCCACGAGAATATTGGATTTGGTCATATAGGGTTTGAAGCAATCGATGAGATTTTAAATCATGAGGTATTTAGTCAAATTCCTAAAATTCTTGAGACCCCTTATGTAGGGACTGATAAAACTAATAAGAAAGCACCTTATAAAAAGGAAATCATGATGTTAAAAGAACGGAAGTTTCATTCAAGTCTTAAGGAAGAACTATTACAAGGAATTGTGGAATAATGGGAAATTTGATTAAAAGAGAAGCATTCAGGAGGAGGTCCTCTGAATGCTTTTTTGCTGACATAAAAAGAGATAAGCCAAGAATATCTCAATCTAAATAATGCTCATATGGCTTTAATAATGCCATAGCTGTATCGTAGTGATGGGGGAAGTCTTCACGAAGTTGCTGCTTTAAACGTTTAACTCTTTCCTTATCCGCAATGTCCAACGGTGGTTGTTGAAGCATTGCCAGTAGCTGTCTAGCTTCTTGCACAGTGAGCGATATGCCTTCTTTTCTAGCTCGCGTAATAAGCTCTTTTAGCGTAAGTTGACGTATTTGCTGATTGACGAGTTCCCGAATGACAGGGTTCAAAAGTTTTCCCTCCTACAAGACACTTAATTGGAACATACATTACCTTTATTTAATTTATGATAACACCCCCGTATGTGTGCTAGATCATGTATAATAATGGATAAGTTGTGTGAAAAGTTAAAAAGAAGAATGATATATCTTGATGATAAGGAGAGCTTTCATTATGAAGAAAGTAAATGAAGTGCCACAAAAAGAATTATTTCTGGAACTGATTCACCTGTCATCAGAGTTTTGTATTGTCTTAGATGGAGAATTACAAGTGATAGATGTTATTACGAAAGAGCCTCGATTATCGAGACTACTCTATCACCCTTATCACCACTTGACGCCTTATAATGAAGTGCAATCCTTTATTCAGGCGATCGCTAATGGAGCTGTTATTGGACTGAAACGCTTTTCTCTTTTAATAGATGGGGAAGATATTCTTTTTGACTGTAAAGGTAAAAAAGTGGATGATAAAATTTATATATTGGGAAATAGAGTAAAAGAGTCAGACACTTTGAGATTTTTTGATCTGAATAAATTTCCTATTCCTGCGATGATGGTTAATAAGCAAGGGAGAATCCTAAAAAGTAATACTCATTTAAAAAAATTACATAAACAAATGGTGATTAAAGAGAATAATGCCGCTCATATTAGTGTGGGGAAAAATGCACACCCTATTTATGAAAAATATTGTCTTGTTTTCAGTCAATTAAGTTTAACTAATCGAGATGCTTATGCAGAGTATCGTACAAATGATGTGAGACTTGTAATAAAAGGGTTAACAGATGGCGATCATATATTAATTATGGTGAAAGATGAAAGTTTTCAGGAACGGTATGAAGAGCTTTTATCTTATCAGCAGCAAATGCAGGCTGTTTCGCAAATAGCTGCGGGTGTTGCCCACGAATTAAGAAATCCATTATCTGTTATTAAAGGGTTTATTCAATTATCGAAGTTATCCAATAATCTTGATAAATACTATGATACGATTTATTCAGAGATGGACAGAATGAATAAAATAATTGAAGATTTTCTATCGATTTCTAGAAAGAAAATGGACAAGCGGTACCTTCAACCAGAAGAATTAGTGGAATCGATGTTAATGATTTTCCACTCAGAATGTACACTTCATGATGTGGAATTTGTTTACGACATTCAGGAGACAGAAGCGTATTTGTATGTAAATGAGCAGATGATTAAACAGGTGCTTATTAATATTATGAGAAATGCTATCGAAGCATATGAGGGGCAGGAAGCGAATAGAATACTCCACGTTTCTGCAGCCATTAAACATGACTATTATGTCATTAGCTTGAAGGATTATGGGCCAGGCATCCCTCCCCACCTTCTTGAAAAGATAAACGAGCCGTTCTTTACGACAAAAAATTCAGGAACAGGGATCGGTATTCCTTTAGGAAGACAGATTATCGAAGAGCATAATGGGCTATTCGAAATTGAGAGTATATGTGACAAGGGTACTACCGTAACACTTAAGCTACCACTATATAACGAAATTCCGGCTAGAACCTCACTAGCCGAAAAATGATTAAAAAATTACGTTCCCCATTTCTGAGAGGGAGATAGTTACACGGAACTATAAATATGGGGGTAAAGCCATGTTTTCAAATACCTACTTATTCGGTTGTAGTACCCATTACTACTAAAATCGTCTAAAAGGGTAATGGCGGGGGCATTTTTTAACGCCCTTTGCATATCTTTAAAGGATCTTGGTTGATGATGCCTTGTTCTATGAAGTTAGTCTCTTTGGTTCCAAAACACTCCGTTATTTTTATACTCATTACCCGCTTAAAGGTAAAACTGTGTAAGTAAAAACCCAGATGGTTTCTTACTTACACAGTTTATTTTATTGTTCGGGGGTCATTTTTAAAATAAGCTTTTCGTGATTTATTGTTATAAATTATCCATAAGGAAATGATTTTATCCCCTATCACTTAACCCCTAATTAAATTTATCGCAGATAACCGTCCGTAAAACATCCTCCTCAACTACCAATCAGTGGGAGAAGTATGAAAACCTCCACTAATTGAAGTTTGTTTTATAATTTTTCTCTCGTATTCACTTTTTATTGAATTTTCAATCCCCGATCTCTTCTTTCTAAATTTTCTTATACTTTTACACTGAAATAGTAGGTGTCATTAAATAGTGAGAGGGGGTATAAAAGAAAAAGGAAAAGCCAATTCAAAGATGACTAATCATTCATGACATGAACTTTAGTCATTGCATGTTAGAAATAAGTGGTTTATAATAAATCTATCTTAAAAGTTTCCCTAGGGAAAGTTTTTGACTTATACACAACTTTTACGACGATTGCACGTATACGAAATAGGTGCATATAGTAGCAACACCCTTTATCTGTTTTTAACCATATAAAGTTATGAGTTTTCTACCGGACAAGGGTCTGACTTTATATTGGTTTAACCTTATATGTTTCAGCGTAATTAGTGTGAAAAAGGAGGGATTATTATGGGTTCCAAACAAGAGATTAGTGTCAACAAGTTATCTGTTCATTACCATGGTCACACTGCTATTGAGGATATCTCCTTTAATGTTTGTTCAGGCAAAATAATAGGTGTTATAGGACCTAATGGGGCTGGAAAATCGACATTAATGAAAGCGATGCTTGGATTGGAAAAAAGTAAAGGATCGGTCACTTTTTTTGGTAAAAAAGTCGCGGCCGTGCGAAAAAAAATTGCTTATGTACCACAACGTACGTTGATCGATTGGGATTTTCCTGTTCGTGTAGAAGATGTGGTACTTATGGGAAGGTATATGCATGTACCATGGTATGAACTAATAAGTCGAAAAGATAAAGCTAAAGCGAAAGAAGCACTTATTAAATTAGGTATGGACCAATTTGCTAAAAGGCAAATTGGAGAACTATCCGGTGGCCAGCAGCAACGGGTCTTTCTGGCTCGTGCATTAGCTCAAGATGCTGATTTATTTTTTCTTGATGAACCATTTGTCGGTATTGATGTAAAGTCAGAGGAAATAATTGTAAATTTGTTACACCAGTTACGTGATGCTGGTAAAACAATCTTTGTTATACATCATGACTTAAGTAAGGTGGAGAAGTATTTTGATCACCTTATTTTATTGAATAAGCGCCTAATTCAGTCGGGAGAAGTTGCGAATGTATATACGCCGGACTTGCTGCAGGAAGCCTATGAAGGCAAAGCAGCTGTCTTAAATAATGGAAATAATATGATGGTGGTGGGTCCTTAATGGAAAACATAGAATCTTTTCTCTACCAATTAGCAAACTATCCGTATTTACAAACCGCCTTATATACGTCAATTTTAGTTGGTATCATTTGTGGCGTCATCGGTTGTTTTATCATTATGAGGGGAATGGCTTTAATGGGAGACGCTATTTCCCACGCTGTTCTTCCCGGTGTAGTTCTCGCATATATGCTCGGTGTTAATTTTTTCATTGGTGCTGTTATTGCAGGGGTTCTAACGGCTCTTGCTATCGGTTTTATTTCGCAAAATAGTCGAATTAAAGAGGATTCAGCTATAGGGATTATGTTCACAGCTATGTTTGCTGTGGGGGTTATTATGATAACTAGTTTAAATGGCTCTGGAGTGGATCTTCAACATATTTTATTTGGTAATGTATTGGCTGTTTCTCGCACAAACCTTTATTCAACGTTAGGTATAGGGATTTTTGTCATTGCAGCTGTTGTAATATTTTACAGACCTCTTTTGCTTAGTACGTTCGATGAAACAATGGCGAAAGCTTCAGGACTTCCTGTAAAGTGGATACATTATTTACTTATGCTTTTATTGTCATTTGTAACAGTGGCATCGTTGCAAACAGTCGGTATTATTCTTGTTGTTGCTATGTTAATTACACCGGGAGCCACTGCCTATTTGTTAACAGAAAGGTTTTCTATCATGTTGATATTAGCAGCGCTAATTGGTGTTGTTTCTGGCATAGTAGGCCTGTACTTATCCGTTATATACAATGTGTCATCAGGAGGCTCAATCGTTGTGACAGCCTCAGGTATTTTTGCGGTAGCCTTTCTATTCTCCCCGAAGCAAGGACTCGTGTTTAAGCTTTTGCGTAAACCTAAGGAAGAAGATCAACAAGCTGCCTAACATTAAGAGTGGAAGAGGAGAGTAGATTGGTCCATGTTTCAATGAGCTAATGAATACTTAGTTAACTTTTGTGATTAACAGTAGAAATCTGAAAGTGGGTCTAAATCAATCATTAAAATGGACCACTTTAAAATCGAAGAACCACTAAACGGATGACTGAACCACAGTGTTTACTCAGTTTTATTACAACGTCCCATCCACCCTTTCTTCATGATTGAGGGTACAAAGAGACTGTTAGTTAGGCATGAGTTCGATGTTGTATCGAACTCATGCTTTTTAGCTTTGTCCGGTGGAATAGCCAAACAACATTTATTAAGAGAGAGATGAGATTGGTCCTTCTTTTTATTTAATCTGATACTGGAAGTGGCATAATTTAAAAAGGGCTTACGCTACTCTTAACCTATTACTGGACTGCCTAGTCGTCTTCAAAAAACATGGCTGCTTCCTCATAAAAAAGTCGTTGACTTTGAATCAGTGGCTCATTTTCATGACGAGGTAGATAGTGATAAGTACCATCTGTATGTTGCAGTCGGGCTTTCACATTGTCTTTTAAGGTTAGAGTTAATACATTTATTATACGATCTTTTATTTCTATAGAGTAAATTGGAAATAGAATCTCGATTCGTTTATCCATATTTCGTGTCATCCAATCTGCCGAGGATAAAAAAAGAGCTTCTTCACCATTATGGTGAAAGTAAAAGATCCTACTATGTTCAAGGAAACGATCAACAATACTTCGAACTGTTATATTCTCACTCACATGAGGAATGCCGGGTTTTAAACAGCAGATGCCTCTAACAATCAAATCGATTTTGACACCCTCTTTACTTGCTTCATATAACTTAACAATAATCGGTTTATCTGTGAGAGAGTTCATCTTGGCAATTATCCGCCCGTTGCCATGTTGTGAATGGTAAGTTATTTCCTGTTCAATTAGAGTTAGAAATTTATCTCGCATGTCTACTGGAGAAATGACAATATCATGCCATTTTGGCTTACACGTAAAGCCACTAAGGTAATTAAAAAAATTTGTTGCATCTTCTCCCATACTTGCTCTAGAGGTCAATAACCCCATGTCGGTGTAAAATTTTGCTGTGCTGTCATTATAATTGCCTGTTCCGAGGTGAACAAATCGTTGAATGGTGTCATTATCATGTCTAATAATTAAGGTTATTTTACTATGAGTTTTAAGGCCGGTAATCCCATAGATGACATGAACCCCTGACTTCTCTAATCGCTTCGCCCATTGAATATTTTTCTCCTCATCAAATCGCGCTTTAAGCTCTACGAGAACAGTGACTTGTTTACCAGCATCGGCTGCTTCAGTTAATGCTTGGATGATCGGGGAATCTCCACTGACCCTGTATAATGTTTGTTTAATTGCAAGTACATCTGGATCTTTAGCGGCATGTGTGATCAAATCAACAACTGGTTGAAAAGACTCATAGGGATGATGGAGAAAGATGTCTTTTTCAAGTATAGCTTGAAAAAGATCGTTTTTATGCCTTAAATCAGCTGGTGGCTGTGGGATGTAGGCGTCATTTACGAGGTGTTCCCAATCCTGCGCCATATTTTCGTAGAAGCTTGTGAAAAACGAAAAATCTAGAGGCCCCTCTACGCTATAAACGTCATCTTCACTCAATTCTAGAACCCCCATTAAAAAAGACAGAAGGTTCTCATCCATTTGATTTGCTTGTATTTCTAAACGGACAGCACTACCCCATTTTCTTTTTTTCAATTCCTTTTCAATTTCAGCCAACAAATCTCGAGCGTCTTCTTCATGAATCGTTAAGTCGGCATTACGGGTAATTCTAAAAGGGGAGACGGCCATCACTGAATAACCTTGAAACAAGTCATTTATAAAATGACTAATAACATCTTCAAGAAAAATAAAAGAGGAATAATGGCTGTCTGTTGGTAAGATGATCGTACGTTTCAGAACTGATGGTACTTGAACGATAGCAAGCTTTTGTTCTTGGTCATTGTTCGACTCATTTCCTAGCAAAATAGCCAAGTTTAAACTTTTATTTAGTAACATGGGGAAGGGGCGATAAGCGTCGATAGCCATCGGTGTTAAAACAGGTAAAATATAGTTGTGGAAATGATTTGCTAGCATGTCATATTGAGTATCGTTCAAGTCAGTCATGGTGAGAAAATATATTCCCTCTTTTTCTAATAGCGGTTGGAGTATCTGGGTATATAAATGATATTGTTCCTTAACGAGATGATGACTTCGTTCCGCAATTTTGTTTAATTGCTGTTTTGGAGTTAAGCCAGCCTTATTCTCAGGTTTATTAAAACCAGCTTTAACCTGATCCTTCAAACCTGCTACTCGAACCATAAAAAACTCGTCGAGATTTGAGCTGAAAATGGCCATAAACTTTAGACGCTCTAACAAAGGGTTATTTTTATCCATTGCTTCTTGGAGTACCCGTTCGTTAAAGCTGAGCCAACTTAATTCTCGATTGTTATAGTATGCAGGGTCATCTAATAACACCGACTTGATCATTTTAGTCATGTCTCTCAACCTCCAAGCTTGGTGTAGTAACCTAGTGGTAAACTGGGTTCTTACTTAGACTAAAGTGGACATGGCTTTTATTAATTTTGAATGAATTGGATTGATATCGTCCTTTTTAAGCATCTTTCTAAATGTTTTTTATATTTACTAGCGTGAAATTCTTCAAAATAAGGGTCACCATCATAGTATATTGAGAGTCCAATCATTGTCTCTGTATGAAAGTCAATTTGTATCCTTTTCACAACATCTCGTTTAGAAATGTTTAATCCATAGCAAAGTTTTAGAAGAGCTCCCATTAATTCATACTTTTTTAATTCTTCTTTTGTAACCCAGTGGCGGAAAGGCCTGGCATAAAGTTTTAGTTGTGAACGAGATCTAAATGAAGCCATAAATGCTATTGCTAGCCGCTCCATGTGAGTGAGTCCATTGATTGACTGATTAGTCAACAAATAAAATGTATGCTGGCTTTTAGATTCAGGATGGATCGTATTACCGATGTAAAACACATGCGAAGCCCAGTGAAGATGTGTTAAATCGGTTTCTGATAGTGTTATTAGTTTATTATTTATTAGTTCTGTAGCAAGATAAGAGGATAAGACAGACAATCTCTTTTGATAAGTACTATCCAATTGATACGTCACAGCCAGCTGATAAAAGCTTTCGTGCGTTACATTTGGAAAGTGACTAACATCAATGGTTTCCAATAATTTCTCGTAAAAAAGGCCATCTCTTAATCCTTTATTACTGACGATAAAGCTAGTACTCCCCGTATAGAGAATTAGTTCTTCGATAGCGGCTATAGCAGGCAAAATAATATCAGCTCTATCTTTTGATAAGCCATCCACCTTTTCTCGCTCTTTTAACGATAAAGACGATAGTTTACCTTGAATCGAGAAAACATCTTCAGACGTCATTTCGTATTGGTGAAGACCTGATAAAGGATAATTCACAATGTTTTGATGAATGAGGCCGAGATTTCTAGCAGAGCCGCCTATTCCGATAACTGGTGCTTTTTTATCTTTTAACCATGGGAGCGTAGAAAACTGCTGTTGAAGGTAAGACCTTAATGTTACCCATTCACTTTCTGACGGGCTGTCTGTTTCTATAAACTGTTTTTTTAAAGTGAGAGCTCCAAATGGAAAACTGTGTAAATGAATGGCTTTACGGTCTTCAAAATAAGTTACCTCAGTACTACCACCCCCAATATCAATTGTAATTCCTTTAGGTAAATGGGTTGAGTTTGTCACAGCTAAGAACCCATAATATGCTTCTTCTTCTTCAGAAAGAATTTCTACTGAAAAGCTGCTGTGCTTATGGATAGCTGACATAATGTCTTTACTATTGGTGGCATTTCGAATGGCTGCAGTAGCTACCCCACGTATTGACGTTATATTATATTTTTTTGCAACTACTTCAAACTTATTTAATGTATTTAATACCACTTCTATACCTTCAGGTGTCATAGCCCCATGGTCATTAATATGTGAGCTTAATCGGGCTACCACTTTTAAATTCAATATTTCCTCATAGCATGCATAGTTGTTTATGTCATAAATGACAAATCTTACAGAGTTGGAGCCCATATCTATGATTGCGACCTTTTGTGCTTTCATCAGCTTGTCACCTCCTGAAAGAGTTAGTATTTATTATATCGGTCTTCCTATTCTTAAGCGAGTGTTGGATAATAATGGAATTCCTTTGTTAACCTAGTATAATTCTTAGAGAAGTTGTTAGTTTACAAAGATACGTAGGTCATGTATACTACGGTGAGAAAATAAATCGTAATGATTCTGAACGAAATTAGATCAGTAGCAATTCCTGTTGATATAGCAAAATTTTTTTATTAAAGAGGGAGTTAAATGAAAAATACGTTTGCAGTTGAAATTAATAATGTGTCCTTTGCGTATCGGCACCAAAATGTTTTAGAAGAGGTTAACTTAAGTATTCCTCAAGGGTCTTTTTTAGGTTTAGTTGGACCAAATGGCTCGGGAAAATCAACATTGATCAAATGCCTGTTAGGTCTATTAACGCCAGATACAGGTAGTATTTATTTATACGGTCAGCCAGTGAAGAAATTTAATGACTGGAGTAACGTTGGATTTGTATCACAAAAAGCGAATAGCTTCAACAGTGGATTTCCAGCAACTGTATTTGAAGTAGTGTCTATGGGACTCTTTGGAAAAGTCGGGTTATTTCGCTTCTTGACAAAAAAACATAAAGAAAAAGTACGTGAAGCTATTGGACAAGTCGGGATGGAAGAATTTATGAATGAAAACATCGGACAGTTATCGGGTGGACAGCAACAGAGAGTTTTCATTGCTAGGGCATTAGTCAGTGATCCGACTCTGCTCATTTTAGATGAGCCGACAGTAGGTGTAGATGCTAACTCAGTCGCTAACTTTTATACGATGTTGAAAGAGTTGAATGAAAAACGCCATATGACGCTCATCCTTGTTACCCATGATATCGGAGCTATGTCTGAGTATGTGACAGATGTGGCATGCCTAAATAAATGTCTTCATTTTCATGGAAACAAAAAGGTATTTGAAGAAAATAAAGAAGCGATGATAACTGCAATGTACGGGCATGAGGTGAACTTATTAGAACATAATCATGACCATACTCACCATGACCATGATCATGATCATGATGATGTAAGGAGTCAAGAGTTATGATCAGCGTATTCTTTCAATTTGATTTTTTAAGATACGCTTTATTTACCGGGATTATTATTGGTTTTTTAGTTCCATTTCTAGGGGTTTTTCTTGTGGTTCGTCGCTTATCGCTAATGGCAGATGCTTTATCTCATATTACACTCACAGGTATTGCTTTTAGTTTATTATTAAGTAAGCATACACCGCTGTTTGTTGGGGTAAATCCTGTATATATGGGTATGGCTTTTTCAATTACTGGTTCACTTTTAATAGAACGTTTGAGAGTTGCTTACGACTATTACAAAGAGTTAGCTATTCCCATTATTCTTTCAGCAGGTATCGGTACAGGGGTTGTCTTTATTTCTCTTGCAGATGGTTTTAACAACGATCTTTTTAATTATCTATTTGGTAGTGTCGTCATGTTAACCCAACAAGATTTCTATGTTGTACTCATACTTACCTTTATTGTAACATCATGTCTTATCTTATTTTATAAAGAATTCTTTTTTTTGAGTTTTGATGAAGAGCAAGCTACCATTTCGGGGTTGCCGAAGCGTATGCTACATATCTTATTTATGGTAATGGTGGCTGTTGTTATTGGTATTTCCATGCAAATAGTTGGTATTTTACTCGTTTCAGCCCTTATGACATTACCTGTAGCAGCCGCAATGAGGTGCGCCAAAGGTTTTAAGCAAATGTTTATTTATGCTGTTATCTTTGGGGAGCTATCGATTATCACAGGCTTGTTTACTGCTTTCCACTTTGATTTGGCACCCGGAGGAACGATCGTTATGATAAATGTATTTATTTTAGCAAGTGTGATTGTTTTAACGCGTAAGCATGTAAATTAATGAAATCAGGTGACCATCTATGTTAGATTTACTCCACCAATTAACGTTTTTAGAGAGAGGAATTATTGCAGGACTAATAGTTGGTTTTATTTGTCCGATTATTGGTGCTTTTCTTCTAGTGAGGCGAATGACGATCATTTCCGAAGGGCTCTCACACATTACTTTAACAGGTATCGCAGTGGGAATAGTGCTGATGCAAAGTCCAGCCACAAATTTTATTAACCCTCTTTACACAGGGGTATTATTTTCGTTAATTGGGTCTCTTCTTGTAGAAAAACTCAGACAAATTTATCGCCATTTTCAGGAGTTGGCTATTCCGATTATTCTATCAGCTGGAATAGGGTTGAGTGCGCTCCTTATAAGTATTTCACCTAGTAATAATACTGAGTGGTTTAATTATTTATTCGGTAGTATTGTCACCGTAACCTTGACTGATTTACTGTTTATTGTCGTAACTGGTATTGTCATGATAAGCATTGTTTTGCTGTTTTACAAAGAATTATTATCCATCTCTTTTGACCAAGAGTTTGCAATTACATCAGGTATTTCAGTGAAGAAAATGAACTTTTTGTTTTCTATCTTAATCGCACTTGTCATTTCCATGTCAATGAAAGTAATTGGTATCCTGCTAGTCGGCGCCATGGTCACATTACCTGTTGCAGTTAGTATTCAATTTGCAAAAAGTTTTCGTCAAGTTGTGTTTATTGGTATTATAGTAGGAGAGATATCTGTCATTGGCGGCATTATCATGTCCATTTATTTTAACATTGCTACCGGAGGAATGATTGTTGTAACAGGCGTTATAATTTTAATCATTTCTGTTATTATTAAAAGAAGCATTACGTTTCTTAGTTTTAAATCGGTTAATTGATGTCACAAAATCACATGACATTGCTCCAGGAGGTGTTTACATGAATGTGGAAAAAGCACTAGAAAAGCTAAAAGAAGAAGGCTTTAAATATACAGATAAACGAATGGATATGTTACAACTATTTTCTGATGAAAGCCGTTATTTAGCGGCTAAAGATGTTCTTGAAGCATTAAAAGATAAATATAGTGGTTTGAGTTTTGATACTATTTATCGAAATTTATCGTTATTTTCTGATTTAGGCATTTTGGAAACTACAGAACTGGCAGGGGAAAAGAAATTTCGTTTTTCTTGCTCCACTGACCACCATCATCACCATTTAATTTGTCTTGAATGTGGTAAAACAAAGCATATCCATCAATGTCCTATGGATAGTTCATCTGTGACTACTGAAGGTTTCAAAGTAGTAGGACACAAATTTGAAATATACGGTTATTGTGATAAATGTGAAGCTCAGACCTTTTAAGGTTTTGAGCTTTTTTATCACAGATAAGCGTCCGTAAAACTCTCGGCTAAAAATAGAGAGGAGAGAGACATCTATTGAGTCGGGAGATAAGGGACGCTGCTAACTACCAATTAGTGGAAGAATGATGGGGACGTCCACTGATTGAGGGGTGTTTTATAAAGATGTCTGAGATTTGGTATAAACATAGGTGGAAAATGTTTATTAAGTAGAGAATTTACCAACACTTTTATTAAAGGAGTTGGTCTCGTGGAAGAACAAAATGTATTTATAGGATTGTGTTATGGCATATTATTTAGTATCCCGATATGGGTATTCATTATTTTATTAATTTCCGTCATGATATGAAAAATAAGCCAGATGGTCGCTAAATTACCTTTCATTTATGGTGTGTTAAAACGGTTAAGAGTTCGTGATACTCAAATGTATTACATAGTTTGTTTAATGTTTCCTCTCATGCTTTTGGCACTCGAAACTCATACTAGGTGTACAGCCTTGTATGAAGGAGGGAAATGTTATGACGCAAAAATATAATCCAAATGAAACAAAGTCATGTGAAGTCGCACCGCCACATCAAAAAAATGAAAATTATCGTGAGGAAACAGCAGCAGAGTATGCAGTAAACCCTGGAATGTATAGGGAGCCAGATGACACAGTTGAAAATAATGAACAGGAACAAGATACTGGCGCAGGTAAAGGCGTTGGTGCATTAGGGATCGCCCTTTCAATCGTAGCACTTTTTTTCTTGCCGTTACTTTTTTCAATAGCAGGAATTATCTTAGGAGCTGTTGCGGTCAAGAAAGATCAAAAAGGGATAGGTTATACAGCAATTGTTATCGGGGCTTTTGCGTTAATTATTAGTATGTTTTTTGCACCATTTGTAACGTGATTTAGCAAAAGATGATAGAGGCTGGATATTGATAAAGAGGAGGGGACACAACAGGATTTTAGTTGTCCCCTCCCTTTATTATGCATTAAATATCTCTATGAGCAGAAACGACGGCAGACTAGCTATTGACATCATATATTAACTGTTCAACCTATACTCAGCTATATAACAGCCATTTGCATACAAAAAACGAGACAAGAGATAAATCTGTCTCGTTTCAAAAGGGGTTGTTAGCTAATACTACAAAGATAAAGCTTAAGAACTATACCTTCTCTTGTTCTTTTTTCTGTTTTTCTTCATGTTCTTTCGCTAACAAATCAATTTCCTTTTTAAGCTCTTCAACCATTATTTCTTCCGGTACTTTACGAATTGTTTTTCCTTTTCTGAAAAGTAAGCCTTCTCCTCGTGCACCTGCAATCCCAATATCAGCTTCTTTTGCTTCTCCAGGTCCGTTAACTGCACAACCTAAGACAGAGACCTTAATCGGCGCTTTGATTTTCTGAATATATTCTTCCACTTCATTTGCAATACTGATTAAATCGATTTCAATTCTTCCACAAGTTGGACAAGAAATAAGTGTCGCTGCATTAGCAGCAAGTCCAAAGGTTTTAAGGAGCTCTTTTGCTACTTTAACCTCTTCAACAGGATCTGCGCTTAAAGATATACGAACTGTATTTCCAATTCCTTTACCAAGAAGAATACCAAGACCTGCAGAGCTTTTTATCGTGCCAGCAAAAAGGGTACCCGATTCTGTAATCCCTAAATGGAGGGGGTAGTCAAATGTTTGAGCAGCTTTTTCATAAGCTTCTACTGCTAATGTGACATCTGATGCCTTCATTGAGACAATAATATCATGAAAATCAAGATCTTCTAGAATCTTTATGTGGTGGAGGGCACTTTCAACCATACCATCGGCTGTTGGATAACCATATTTTTTTAAAATGCGGCTTTCTAATGAACCAGCATTTACACCAATTCGGATAGGAATCCCTTTTTCTTTCGCTGCATTTACGACTGCTTCTACTTTTTCTTTACGACCAATATTCCCAGGATTAATTCTAATTTTGTCAGCGCCGCCTTCAATCGCTTTTAATGCAAGCTTATAGTCAAAATGAATATCTACGACTAAAGGAATGTTGATTCGCTTTTTAATTTCTGGGATAGCCTCAGCGTCTTTCATATGAGGGCATGCTACGCGAACTATTTGGCATCCGGCTTCCTCAAGCCGATTTATTTCAGCAACAGTTGCGTCTACATCATGAGTTTTGGACATGGTCATACTTTGTATAATGACCTCATCACTACCTCCGATTGTTATCGGACCTACTTTGACAGGCCGTGTATTTTTTCGATGTGTTATTTGGGTCACAAATCATCGCCCCTTTAGTTTACTTAAAACGTGATAAATAGTGTTTATTCTTTCAGTCATCGTATTACATTGTAACAATCAGGGGACAATTGTGGCAAGAACAAATAACTATTCGTTGTCCATTTCCCTATAAACAGGAAATTTATATGCATTTCCTGCTGATAATTGATAGGGAACTACGCCAGGATTTAAAACTTCAAAATCGGTTAATACTTGTTCTACTGATAATGCGAAAGTATCGCTAGGATGAAGCTGTTGGACAATACTATAAACGCTTTGGTTCTCTTCTACAATAACCTCTTGGTAAAAGAGAGTGTTCTCATTATCATGATCAGTACTCTCGGCTGTATTTAAATGTTGCTTTGATTGGGTTTGCTGCTCAGGGATAGTACCAGCTGATAAATCAATCCGAACACTTATCCCTATGATAATAATAAGGCACAATAATATGAGGGGGCGCATTGTCATGTGATCCTCCTTTTTTCTATCAGACTCTAGTAATTAAATATGTTTTTTTTAAAAAAATATGTCACGTTATTTGAAATTAGTCTCTTGGAAAAGATGATGATGCAAGAAAAGGAGCTAGGATATGGCGCGATCTGTGGTAGTTAGCACATTAGGTATGTTAACGTTTATCATGATTATTGGTAATTCAATGTTTGTACCAGTTTTACCTGATATGGAGATAATGTGGGATGTAACTTCAACACAAGCTGGCCTCATTTTAAGTGTTTTTTCTTTATCGGCAGCCATTACGATACCTTTAACAGGGTACTTGACTGGACAATTCTCAAAAAAAACTATAGCGACATATGCGATTGCAATCGTGATCGTAGGTTGTTTAGTAAGCGCCTTGAGTGGTAGTGTACATGTCAATTACGCTTATCCAATGCTGCTAATGGGAAGAGTGGTGCAGGGGATAGGTGCTGGAATAGTGGCCCCTCTTCCATTTATGATAACTGCGGAATTGTTGGAAAGGGATGACAGGGTTAAAGTGCTAGCAGCTATAGAAGTTTTTAATGGTATAGCAAAATTAGTGAGTCCGTTCGCTGGTATGTTTACGATCCAATATGGAGGAAGTTTTTTATTTATTTTCTATATGGGTGTGTGTATTTTAGCAATAGTATTACTTTTATTAGGAATAAGAACGATAAAACCTACTCCTTTGCGGACTTGGAAGAGTTATTTTACAGCGCTAAAGCACATTGTTTTCCATCGTATTAAGGATGTATTTCCCTTGATTTTTATTGGTGGTGGAGCTATGTGTTTGCTATTTGGTTTTCTGACATATTATTCTTATGAGCTTGAATGGATTTACGGGCAAACTGGCATGACTAAGGCTTTTTTATTCACTTTACCATTGATAGGGCTCATAATAGGCTCAATTTTAACAGGTAATCTAGTAGAACGTTATCGTAAAATTAATCTTGGAAACATTTTTAAAGGGGTCACAATTCTTCTGGCAATATGCTTTTTTCTATTGTTATTACATGAAACATTGTGGTTACTTATTATCATAACAACATTGATAGGGGGAAGCTCAGCCGCCATTTTAGTAATATGTAACCTTCTTATAACTGAAAACGTCTTAAAAGAGGAGAGAGATATAATCGTGTCTTTATACAGTATGGTACGTTTCATAGGGGTGGGACTTGGTCCTCCATTATTTACGGTACTTATGTATAATGAAGAGGCTATGTTTGTTAGTTTGTTTACCGTCATGGTCTTATTGGGGATTGTCTGCCAATTTCTTTTAAAATGTCGGTTGCTGCCGAGTCATATGCCTAACAAGTGACTCTCTTTTTTCTTCTTACTTATATAACGTTTTTCTGGTAGTGTGTAGATTAGATTATTGAAAAGAGGGGTATGAGAATGAGAACACTTTACAAGACAGCTGTTTCAACTTTTGCTATTTGGTTGTTGTTTATATCAGTCGCTTTTGCAGATGCGGCTCCTGGAGATGAAATTGTGACGCTTGGTGATGATTTGTCTCCACAGCAAAGGGAAACATTACTTAATGAAATGAATGTTAATGAAGATGAGGTACTTATAGTCACTGTAACAAATGAAGAAGAACATCAATACTTAGGTGATTATATAAGTGCTTCTGTTATTGGAAGTAATGCTTTATCTTCCTCGAAAATTACACTTTTAGATCAAGGTGAAGGGGTTGATGTGGAAACAAATCGTATTACTTGGGTTTCTGAAGGAATGTATGCTAATGCTTTAATTACTGCCGGTGTAAAAGATGCGAATATTTACGTTACAGCACCTTTTAATGTCTCAGGTACTGGTGCTTTAACTGGATTAATTAAAGCGTATGAAGCGTCCACTGATGAGGTAATTCCTGAGGATCAAAAACAAGTGGCAAATGAAGAATTAGTTAAAACAGCAGAGCTTAGTGATGAATACGGTGTAGAAGATGCAACTGAACTTATGGCTCGTATTAAAGAAGCACTTGCTGAGGAAAATATAGAGACAGAGGAAGATTTACGTGCTTTAATTCAACGAATTGCAGGAGAGTTAGGCATGACTCTAACTGATGAAGAATTAAATGGTTTAGTCTCATTATTTAATCGTATGAAAGATTTAAATATTGATTGGGACCAAGTGCAAAATCAAATTGGTAAAATACGTGAAAACATTGGTGATTTCTTAAATAGTGAAGAAGGTCAAGGATTCATACAATCTATTCTTGATTTTATCTCAAACCTAATTGATATCGTGAAAGGTTGGTTTAGTTCTTAACAGAAAGAACACTATTTTTACTAAGTTAACTCAATTTAGCTGGAATGTGTGAGTAGGGAGGGGAAACTAAACCGTCCCTACTTTTTTTATCACAGATAGCCGTCCGTAAAATGCTCACCTCGTAAATCTATTTAAGCTAACGGACGCGAATGTGCGATTCACTCAACTACCAACCGGTGGGGAAATACGAAAAATTCTCATTGATGAAGGGCGTTTTATTAAACATAGCAAAGTGATTTTCTTCTCATGCTGAAACTTTTTTAGTCAATGTAACGTAAATGATTTTAGAATAGAAAATTTGATACAATAACGTAAAGACTGCATTTAGGAAGGAGGAAGTATTATGGAATTTTTAGACTACGCTGCTTTTGGTTTTTTTGTTGTTTTTATCGCTACCCTCTTCATATTTGGTGAGATGATGGTACGCACTAAAGGATTGTTCGGTGTAATAGGTGTCGTCATTATGGCGATTTATTTTTCTTATCATGTAACCGCAGGAGACAGTTTGTGGATAGTCATACTTTATCTAATCGGTCTATCGTTAATCATCTTTGACGGGAAAGTAACGACAGATGGCACGATCGCCTCTTTGGGGATATTGTTGATGGTATTGGGGTTAGCAATTCCTGCTCCTGGATTAACGTATGGGGCACTTGTTTCAATGGCCTTCTTAATAGCTGCTCCTTCATCTTACCTATTCACAAAAGTTTTTCCACGTAGAAATATGTGGGATAAGATGACGCTGAAAGATAGATTGACATCAGAACATGGTTATAATTCGATGAATGACAGTTATAAAGAACTAGTTGGTAAAACTGGGATCACAAAAACACCTTTTAGACCTACGGGAACCGTAGAGGTTGACGGGAAACTCTACAGTGCAACGTCAGATAACCAATGGATTAAGGAAGATGAGACAGTGAAGGTTCTTTCAGTGGATGGTACACGTATCGTTATAGTACCTAAAAATTAATGGCTGATAACTTATATAAAGCCGATAATTTCAAAGGAACTGCACTAATATGTGACAAATTATATAGGGCGAAATAAAAATTCATTAAAATTTTTTTAAAAATAGCATACTTACGATCTAGTCATAATTCATTGTAAATATGTAACAATGCAAAAAAGTATGTCTATTTATGCATTTTTTTCGAAATATGTTCCTGAAAACACAGTGAAAAAGCACTTATGTAATGAATATTTAATGTTGGGTAGGCAATAGGGATGAATTTTAATATTATGACATTTTTCGACATACTTTTCACCTGAAAGTTATTTATAATTATCTCTGGCTCCATCGAATGTCACATTATTTTTTTCGAACCAGATCTTCTTCTAGTCAACGGCAAATCTATTGAAAAATAGAGACGCAAAGTTACAGGTCTAAGGAGAGTTAAAGGAGTTTACCTCTCTCTATGATGGCTGAACTGCCTAGCGGTGTTTATAATGGTTTGTGCGAGAGGGGATCATGTAATTATAATGGCTATTGATGAAAAACAACTTAAAGATTGGGAAGTGCTTCTTAATCAAGCAAAGGACATGGGTTTGACAGTAGAAGAAGTGAGAGAGTTTTTTGTGAAGAAAAAAGAATTAAAAACAATATAAGATAAGGCTTCTTCAAAATATTTTGAAGAAGCCTTATCTTAAACTAGCCTGAGGGTTACGTGGACTATCCTATATCATCCAATACTTAAAATCTAATAGGGTATTAGACCGATCGTTCTTCCATTGCCGTCATAGAACGGTCAATCGTTCTTTCTTGATAAAATAAGGGTGTTAAGGGTAGATCTAATGTAATAAAGATACGTCTAACAATTTCAATGGATGGATTTTTCTTTTTATTCCGCTCTAAGTAACTTAAGTATGACTTCGAAACGCCTGTTTTTCTAGAAAGCTCAGATAATGTAAGACCTTTTTCCTTACGTCGATAGCGAATCATATCACCAATCATTGTTATCCCCCTCTCATGCAAAGTTTTTCCCTCATATTGTTCATTATATAGCACAATGGTCATTTGTTAAAAAAAGAAATAATGAGCAAAATGGAGTATATACGACATTGAGAACGAATTTAGTTCTTTATATGAGTATTTTGACGATTTTTGAAGGTTCCCATTTAGTAGGAAATCTTTTATACTAAAATTATATTCTTTATTAAGAACGCGTTATATTTTGGCTAATTATAGGCCTTAATTATTTTATTGTAAAAGTTTATTCATAAATAGAATGCCGTGTTACCTTAAGGGAATAAGTGTGAGTAAAACTCATTGATTTTGACATGATGACTTTCGGGAGATTGCAACACACTGAAGTATAACGAAGAACGAGAGGTTCATTTTTCCACCACTTCATCACTTTGAGGAGTTAAAGCGAATGAGGGAGTTTAAAGCGATAAAGTGGCGGTAGCGACTAAAGTGAACATATTATTTTTGTTGTATCTTCCATTTGTTAAATTCTAAAAACTCTTTAAATTCATCTTTGGATACGCCTGATTCCATTGCTTCTTTCACGAGAGATTGCCATTCTGCATCCATTTGTTTGTCGTCTGTAACATCATCATGCAATAAAAGATCCATTTTTATGTTAAGTACATTAGCGATTTTTTCTAGAAACTGAATGGATGGATTCGTTTGAATGTTTCTCTCTATAGCACTTAAATAGGATTTCGCTACCCCTGCTTTTTCCGCTAATTCGGTTAGTGACATACCAGATTCTTTTCTATATTTTTTAACTCTTTCACCAATCATCGGATATCCTCCTCTATATACTCATATTTACACATCAAATTATTATCTATCTTACAAGAACATGTCATGATTATTTATGTGATAAAAAGTTCACTATTAAGTTTTAAGATGTTCGTTATAAGGGATACATTCTTAATATATCATATTTTTACTGATTGAGCTTTCTTTTCTTAAATTTTTTAAAGAAATGTGTAATAAGTAATGAGGTAAGCGGTAATATAATGGCTATATTACCGCTTCATTTGAGTTGGTTAAAAACTTCTTATTCTGTAATAGGGTCTTTCGGTTTTGGGATGCTTTTTAAAACGTAGGTAATGATAATAATGGCTATAATCCAATAAAGAATAAATAAGAGTGGCATACCAAGGATATTGAACGTTCCAAAAAGTACTATTATAATCGTTGGCAAGGTTGCCGTGTATACAGATAAGATCCAGCATTGTTTATAAGATAATTGGTTTGCCATACTCGATTTCATAAGTAGCATAACAAGTGACAGAAGGAAAATAACAATAAACTTGACACCTGTACCTATTAAATATACACCCAAAACGATTAAAGAAAGTATTAATGGGAATAAGTTATTAACTGTTTCTACCATAGAAAGAAGTTCATCCGACGAAAATGGCACACCTATTTCTTGATAACCTACTACTTCAGGGTCTCCTGCAACCATTATAACAGCACTTCTCTCCAGTAAAGCATAGGCGATATCGTAATCAGAAATGTCCGTTGGATTGAGATCACCAGTAGGGTCGATGATGATGAAACCATGGTCTGTTTCGGATATATAAGGCTCATTTAGCTCATCAGAGGCAAGAAGGCCATCTTCTACATAAAATGAAGGCAGCTCTTCTACATATTTATGTACTGTATTAAAAAGGGCGTTCAAACCGCTACCTATTTGAAAAGCTAAAGGAATACAAGCGATAAGCATCAGAAAAAAAACATAGAGAATGGCCTTTCCTATTTTTTGAAAACGAAAACTAGCGATGGTTTGAGGTGAGATTAAACTTTTTACGAATTGCTTGAAAATATTCATGTCTTCACTCCTTTTAAAAACGATTTTTTCCAATTCTAAATATTACTATGCCATTTTAACAATTACAAGGCCAGCGTAAACAAAATTTTTATTAATTAGAATGAATGTTTGACATGAACAAGTGAACAATGAGAAATAGTTGCTATTACACGTATGTCTTAATAAAGAATTGCACCGAAAGCGGGGACTTCCGCAGGGGCATCGTTGTCTAAAAAATCAATGATCCAAGGACTTATCGTCATACCGAACAGATGGTAAGCCCTGGGGACATCATTCGTCTGTAGCAAAGAGTTGTATCAGTCGTTTTATTAAGTCGTGTATTTTGTACGTTGAAATAGACTGAGAATATGAAACGAATTTAAAATCTTAACAAAATCTTTACAAATGGTTAATAATAAATTAATACTAATTGCGTACGATGGGGAACGGTAGTAGATAAGATAGAAATTTGTTGGAGTGGGGGACGAGTGCTTGGATTTACCATTGCAGGATTTATTATTTATGTTTTTTGGCGGTTTAGCCATCTTTCTGTTTGGTATTAAATACATGGGAGACGGGTTGCAAAAAGTTGCTGGTGATAAACTTAGAGATATTTTAGATAAATTTACTAGCAACCCTGTTATGGGAGTTATAGCTGGTATTGTTGTGACCGTATTATTACAAACGAGCACGGGGACTACGGTTCTAGCTATTGGTTTAGTTAACGCTGGATTTATGACCTTAAGACAGTCTATAGGGGTCATTATGGGTGCCAATATTGGAACGACTATAACAGCTTTTATAATTGGTTTGAAAATTTCAGACTACGCTCTTCCTATCATAGCGGTTGGGACTTTTTTAATCTTTTTCTTGAAAAATAAAAAAGCGAATAACTTCGGTCAAGTTTTCTTTGGTTTTGGTGCGCTTTTCTATGGGTTAAGTTTAATGGGAGAGGGACTCTATCCACTAAGAGAACTTGAAGCTTTTGCTGAGTTAACAGTTAGTATGAGTGAAAACCCATTTTTAGGTGTATTAATAGGCACAGTATTTACAGTTGCGGTCCAAAGCTCGTCCGCAGCGATCGGTTTATTGCAGCAATTATTCTCACAAGGTGCTTTAGAACTAGATGCTGCGTTACCTGTGTTATTTGGTGACAACATTGGAACAACTATTACAGCTATTTTAGCCTCTCTTGGTGCATCGATTGCTGCCAAGCGTGCGGCCCTTACTCATGTTATTTTTAATGTCATAGGGACTATACTCGTGTTAATAATTATTAATCCTTATATAAAAATGATGGCCTATTTACAAGAAGCTTTTTCGTTAAATGCAGAGATGACGATAGCTGTGGCACATGGTATATTTAACTTCTCCAATGTCTTAATTCAGTTGCCTTTTGTTGCTGTTTTGGCGTTAGTTGTAACGAAGTTAATACCGGGGAAAGAAACCTTAATAGAATACAAGGCTCAGCATTTAGATCCTGTGCTTATCTCCCAGTCTTCATCCATTGCTTTAGGACAAGCTAAAAAGGAAACATTAAGAATGGCTGAACTATCAAGGCAAGGTCTTGAAGAAGCTTCGAAATTTGTAAGTAACAAACAAAAACGTCATGCAGAATTGACGTATCAATTTGAAGATGCCGTCAATAATCTTGATCGCAAAATTACAGACTACTTAATCAAAATTTCGACAAACTCATTGACAGCTGAGGATTCCAGATTACATTCTATGCTTATGGATACAGTCAGGGATATTGAGCGCGTTGGTGATCATATGGAAAATATAATTGAATTAGCTGAGTATCAAGTAACTAATAAAGTGAAAATGTCAGAGTTAGCAATGGAAGATTTAAAAGAAATGTTTACTCTTACTATAGAGACATTGCAACAGGCAGTGAAAGCTTTAGAAGATGATGATATTTTGGCGGCTCGTTCAGTTGTATTAAAGGAAGAACAAATAGACAAAATGGAGCGGCAACTGCGCAAAAAGCATATTATGCGGTTGAATGAAGGAAAGTGTGAAGCTTCGGCGGGAATTGTATTTGTCGATATGATTAGCAACCTTGAACGAATTGGAGACCATTCTGTAAACATCGCAGAAGCAATTATTGAAGAAGAGTAGAAAAAATTCGAGCGCCGTACTGATGAACAGGTGATTTACGGCGCTTGAAATATTTTTTTAAGAATATAATAATTTTATATTGACTTAGCTAGAAATGTCATGATAAGATAGTCATTGTCTCTGGCGAAAAGAAATTGAAATGGCGGTGTAGCTCAGCTGGCTAGAGCGTACGGTTCATACCCGTGAGGTCGGGGGTTCGATCCCCTCCGCCGCTACCATATATATATTGCTATATTATTTGGCCTTTAGCTCAGTTGGTAAGAGCAATCAGGCAGGCATCTTAAGCAGACTACGAAGTGCCCTGACAAATCTGACTTCTAAAGAAATATGAGAGGAAGAGACAGGCGTTTCAATGTTTATTTGTAAGAACATCTTAATATAGTAACTCTAAATTGGACCCTTAGCTCAGTTGGTTAGAGCAGACGGCTCATAACCGTCCGGTCGTAGGTTCGAGTCCTACAGGGTCCACCAATTTTTACGGAGGAGTACCCAAGTCCGGCTGAAGGGATCGGTCTTGAAAACCGACAGGGGCTTTGCGGCCCGCGGGGGTTCGAATCCCTCCTCCTCCGCCATATATTATATAATTAACACTCATCTCTTGATGAGTGTTTTTATTTATTTGTCTAGCTATAGAAGATAATATATTTTTAAAGAAATGAGCAGCAAACTTGATGAGAAGTAGGGATATCCTACATAATATATGAGAGGAGGGATTCTATGAAACTTGAGTTGTCAGAAGTTGCAATTCAGCAGTTGAAAAATGAAGGCATGAGTGCTGAGACAAATGTTCTCTTTCTCCAGTATGAAACAGATGGGTGTGGCTGTGTCGTAAGCGGTGTCCCAAAACTGGTAGAATTAAGCCCGGAAGAATTAACTAAGGAGGAAGACATCTCAATTATTGAAACAGAGCCTGCTCCTTATCGTGCTGCTATCCAAAAGCGAGTGGAATGGGTGTATGATGACAACCTCATAATTGATTATTCTTCTGCAGCAAATATGTTTCAATTAAAGAGCCCAAATCAAATGATTAATCCGCGACTTAAGTTCGATAGTCTTAAACAAACAAGCTAAGCCTTCTATTTAATGAATGGTTAAAGTTATAATGTTTAATGCTATAAGGTTTATTCATTGAAAGCGGAGGGTATATTTGTTAATGTAAATAGTGTTGAGGATAACTCTTTTTCCATTATGGGAAAAGTGTTATCCTTAGTGGGTTTAAATTTCGGGGTAACCGACGTTTGCCTACATAAAATTTAAGGAGGAGATATGAATGGCATTTTCTTTACCAGAACTACCATACGCACACGACGCATTACAACCTCACATCGACCAAGAAACGATGGAAATCCACCACGGCAAACACCATAATACGTATGTAACAAAGTTGAATGGTGCTTTGGAAGGGCATAGTAACCTTGCTAGCAAAAGCTTAGAAGATTTACTTGCGAATATTGAAACATTACCTGAGAGTATTCGCGGGGCTGTTAGAAATAATGGTGGTGGACACTATAATCACACTTTCTTTTGGAAAATCATGTCTCCAGATGGCGGGGGTACTCCTACTGGAGAGCTTGCAGAGGCTATCACTAGCACCTTCGGAAGTTTCGAAGCTTTCAAAGAAGAATTTAAAAATGCCGCATTAAACCGATTTGGTTCTGGATGGGCATGGCTTGTTGTCAACAATGGTAAGCTTGAAATTACGAGTACTCCAAATCAAGACAATCCTATTATGGAAGGTAAAACAGCCATTTTAGGGGTTGACGTTTGGGAGCATGCTTACTACTTAAAATATCAAAATAAACGTCCTGACTATGTTGAGGCATTCTTTAACGTCATCAATTGGGATGAAGTTGCAAAACATTATAGTGAAGCAAAATAATCGTTAAAAACGACCGTATTCCATATTTGGGATACGGTTTTTAGTTTTATCACAGTTAACCGTCTGTAAAACTTCCACCTCAAAATAGGAGGCGAAGTTAAATTTATTTATGCGGGAAGTAAAGTCCTGATTGAAGTTTTTTTATCTGATGGTTTTTAAACAAATAATGATTACATAAGACACTTTTAACCATGATAAATGCCCGATTTAAATGTGACTTCAGATCCAATGACTAAATTAAGGGAATATCCTCTTTTTCAGAGTGACACACTAGTCATGTCTGCAAAAGGAGCGTTGATTACATGAAAAATTTAGTCAGAACAATGGTTGGCGATATTGAATTAAATAAAGAGATTAAATTATTACTATTAATCGGCGGGCTTTATGCATTAAGTGTTGCACTGTCTAATACTTTTGTTAACGTTTACTTGTGGAAACAAAGTGAAGATTTTGTCAGCTTGTCGATATATAATTTATTTATTGTCATAATGCAGCCCATCACGTTTGTACTAGCTGGTAGATGGGCAAAAAAAATTGACCGGATTACGGTTCTAAGGTTAGGTGTCATTTTCCTATCGGGCTTTTATTTAACGGTCTTAATGCTTGGAGAAAATGCTGGTAATTACCTTGTGTTACTAGGTATATTGTTAGGGATTGGTTACGGTTTTTATTGGCTCTCTTTTAATGTCCTGACGTTTGAGATAACGGAACCAGAAACGAGGGATTTCTTTAACGGATTTTTAGGTTTACTTAATTCGTTTGCCGGTATGATAGGCCCTATATCAGCAGGGTTAGTCATTACACATATGGAAAAGTTAACAGGGTATAACATGATATTTTCGCTTTCTTTAGGGCTTTTTGTAGTTGCTGTCATTCTTAGCTTTTTCTTAAAGCGGCGTCCAGCAGCAGGGCGCTATAAGTTGCTGAATGTTTTTCGCCTTCGAAAACAGTCTTTTAATTGGCGGCGTATATTATATGCTAATTTTTTTCAAGGTTTGAGAGAAGGCAGCTTTGCATTTGTTGTCATTGTTTGGGTCTTTGTCTCTACTGGTAGTGAATTAGCTATAGGCACCTACGGGCTTATTGCGTCAGGAATTTCATTTATAAGTTATTATTTAGTAGGCAGATTCTTGCCAAAATCCTTCCGTAAAAAAGCTATTCTTGTAGGAAGTATTTTTCTATATGCAGCTGTGTTTATTATTGTGTTCGATCAGAATTTTTCTCTACTCATTACATACGGTATCGTGATTTCCATGGCGTACCCACTGTTACTGGTCCCTTATTTATCGATTACGTATGATGTGATCGGTTCTTCCGAAAATGCTGAAGAGTTGAGGATTGAGTATATTGTTATTAGGGAGTTATATTTAAACGGTGGGAGAATTATCTCCATTCTCGTGCTTCTTCTAGCTATTTGGCAAATGGGGGAAAAAACGGGTATTCCGTTCACCTTGTTATTGTTAGGTTCGGGGGAATTGCTATTGTTTTGGATGATGAAATCAATTACCTTGCCAAGTGGGAAAAAGGAACAGTAATGTTCTTTTTAAAAACGAAGAGGAAAATCAGACATTATGCGATAGTTATCTTTCGCAAAGTAAACGTTGTATGATATAATAACACTACATTTAAACATGCCTGCGGTGTTGGTGAACTTCGAGTTTAATTCGAACCGAACACCAATTCACTTTGGGAGCTTTACATTAAAACATTAACAGCATGCCCAAGTTCATTATTGGGAAGCTGGAGATGTTTTTGCGGGCACCCACCTGCCTAGGGCGGGTTCGTGAAATCTGGAAGATAACCGCACATGCGGGCAACTACTTCAGACACCTTTTCAGGAAGGTGTCTGTTTATAAGTAAATAATAGATATGTAGATACATCTAGTAAGATAGAGAGAGGGACAAGATTAATGAGTGAAAAAAAAGGGCAAAAACCTCATCTACCTGTACGATTAAATATACTTTTCTTTGTCGTGTTTTTATTATTCTCTGCGCTAATTCTTCGGTTAGGTATCGTGCAGATCGTCCAAGGGGAGGAATATCAAGAAGAGCTGGAGAGAACGGTTAACATTAGTCATCCAGTGGAAGCTCCGAGAGGCCTTATTTATGATAGGTATGGAAACATCCTTGTTGATAATGAATTACTCCTGACTGTTACTTATACGAACCGAAATACGACCCAAGAAGAAATGTTGGAAGTGGCAGCTCGCCTCAATGAATTTATTACGATGGAATATGATGGTGATTTAGAAGGTCGATTTGAAAGGGACAGAAAGGAATATTGGACCCTCTTAAATAAGGACGAATTTGAAGCGTTTCTACCTATGAGTGAAGCGGGAGATATGACAGATGAAGATATCCATAAAGAGCGCCTTGAGCAGATTACTGAAGATCACTTATCCCAATTAACAGATGAAGAAATTGAAATATTTTTTTTGTGGAGAGAATTTAATAGTGGCTATAATAACTTGCCGCATAAAGTGATGCAAGGTATTGAATATGAAGAAGCTGCTCAAATTATCGAACATATTGAAGAATTACCAGGTGTCGATATCATTCGCGATTCAACAAGGAAATATGTTTACGGGGATACATTGAGAGGTGTCTTTGGCAGTGTTGGAGCGATCCCTAGAGATAATATTGATGAATTCCTTTCATTGGGATACGAGCGAAATGAAGAGGTTGGAAGAAGTTACCTCGAAGCTCAATATGAGTCTGTTTTACGTGGCAATAAAGGTGAAATCGAAAATTTCACGGATCAGAGTGGTAACTTGTTAAGAAACGCTGAAGAAAAATTAGGAAGCAGAGGGAACGATTTAGTTCTTACACTTGATATGGAGCTACAACAACTAGTCCAAGATGCGATTGAAAATGAAGTTACAAGTGGTAATGCAAGATTTATTGAGGAAAAAGATGCATTTGTTGTTATGATGGATCCGAATACTGGCGATGTTCTCTCAATGGCTGGGTATTCCAGTGATCTCGGCACATTCACACAAGCTTATGAAGCGGGGTCCTCTATTAAGGGAGCGACAGTACTGGCTGGTTTAGATACAGGGGTGATTGGACCAGGTAGCGTTATATACGACAGACCGATCACATTACCAGGATCTCCTCCTATCAGCTCAGTAAATAACTTGGGACCTGTCGATGATTTGACAGCATTGGAGCGATCGTCCAATATTTATATGGTTGAGATTGCCATGAGAATTATCGGCTATGTTCCTGGAGTGTCAGGTAGAAACTGGGGGGATTTAAACCCTGGTTTTAATACGCTTCGTTCATACTACAATCAATTTGGTCTAGGAATTGAAACAGGTATCGATTTACCAAATGAATTCAGCGGCATGAACGGTGGGAATCCAACGAGAGCAGGGGCAGCCGGCTCATATCTTTTCTTGTCATTTGGACAGTTTGATACGTATACGACGATGCAGTTAGCTCAGTACGTATCAACCATTGCTAACGATGGTTATCGTGTGGCACCAAGAATCGTACAAGAAATTCGGCAACCTGGTTCTGGCAGAGATGAACTAGGCGCCATTTCTCAGCAAGTTGAAACTAAAATATTAAATTATTTAGATGTGGACTCTAATCATTTAAATCGTATCCAACAAGGGTTTTACCGAGTTGTTCACGGAAACCAGGGTACGGCGAGGGCATATTTCAGAAACGTTGGTGTTGATGTGGCTGGAAAAACAGGAACAGCCCAAGTAATGGTGAACGGAGAAAAAGGAAATAACCAAACATTTGTCGGTTATGCCCCTTATGATGATCCAGAGGTAGCCATTGCGGTCATTGTCCCAGGAACCCGTACAGAACATACTGCTGGTGTCGCTAACAGGATTGCAGAAAAATCTTTAGAAGCGTACTTTGATTTAAAAGAAAATAGAAACGGACCAGAAGTATCTGATGATGGGGGAGAGATTGAGGAGATCGATAACACGCCGTCAAATTAATTGCCCATATAAAAACGAGCTGTTTCATAAGTCTTACTTATGAAACAGCTCGTTTGTCATCTCTTAGGTTTCTTACGATTCTACTTTGATATTCAATGTGCTCTACACGAACAGCCCTTCACTCCCGTTGGGGAATGAAGGGCCTGCTTTAATTAATCATCCCTGTATAATGATCCTAGTATTTTCGAAAACCATCTTCAGAAATTATTTATTCGTTTTTGGTTAACCTAGTTTTTCTTTAATCTTAAAATTAAAACTAGGAGTAAAGCGAGATCGTCTTACTGTGACGTAATTAAGTCGATTATCTCGTCTAGTGTCATCGTACTATCTAGCGTATAATCGCCAATTTGCAGTTGCTGGGCGACGCCTCTATCACTCAATGCCGCTTCAAACTCTTGGGCTGATTGAACAATGTTAAGTGTCTCAAGCTTATGACTAATATCTTTTGATGTCATTCCCTGTTCAATAGAGAGAATACTGATGTACAAAGGATCGGCTTCGATTACTGATTCGTCTTCGTTAACTTCGTTGTCAACTACTGCTTTTAGTTCTTCAATTTGTATATGCAGTTCTTCATTTTCTCTCTTTATTTCTTCAACTATTTCCTGGGTCGCACTATTATCGTCTTCAATAGCTTCGTCTGATCCGTTGGAAATAGCAAAAAACGTTTCGGGTTGCACATAATAAATAGCTGCTAAAAGAGAACCACACAAAAATAAGCCTGCTGCTATTCCACGAAATGTATGCTTAGAAGCCATAATTTATCTCCCCTCTAAATATCGAATTAAAATGTCTATGGAATCTCTGTATATGTGTCACGTTAACCATTGCAGACTATTAATTAGCCATCATTTCTTCAATATCATCGATGTGGCTATTTGTCATATCGGCGATGTGAGCTATGGTATAGCCCTCTTCATAAAGAGAGAGAACATCATCACGTGTTAAAGCTTTACTGGCAGTTGCTGCAATTTCCTGTTCTGAGAGCTTGTGACTATCCATTAGAAACTCTTCTTCAAGTACTTTTATCTTTTTTTTCAAATAATAGATTTCCTGCATCATTTGAATTGACATATTTTCAACTTGATTTTCTATCTCTTTATTAGAATCTTTTTGAAAGAATGATAATAGAAATAAGATGGCAGAAAGACTAAATAAGCCGATAATAATCCATTGCATGCACGCTTCCTCCTTTAATAATGGTACAGTCTATCTATCTTATATTATCAGATCTAAGCCTTTTTGTGTGAAATAGTTATATAAGTTCATTTATATTCCTTTAAATAGTAATTATTATGTCGTATTTTTGCTTATGAGAGAGTCTTATTGAGCATGATTTTGCAAATAAAGACAAAAATACCACCTTGTTGAATGTGGAAATACTCGATACGATTAGAGATAAGATATTTAAGGGAGGGAAGAGTGATGGAACTATTAAAAAATACGGTACGCCCTTTTATAACCGGCTATTTAATAAAAGGAGAAGGACAAGTCTATCACAGTGTCCAAATGAATTCCAATGTAGCTTTTCAAGAAGTTTGCGTAGACAATTTAGCAATAAAACGTGTGCTATTGCCTGACAAAAATGAAAGAACCCGAATAAATAAATTATTAATATACAATATGTCAAGTAAAACAATTGAAACAAAAATGAAAGTTCATTACTATATGAATTCGGGTTGCGTGATGCCTTTTGTATATTATTCGCCTCATTATGAAGCGATGGTAGCTTGTACAAACGATAGTTATTATGTAACGGGGGGTATGAGCCAAGAAGGTGGACCAATTCAATATCAGACGAATATGCACGATATGAATGCTAGTGCTGCTGGTAATGCGACTAAAACAGTTTATCAGCCTTTAACTAAACATAGTGATGGATGGAGTCTCACCTTTGATCTACGATTATTACCTTATGATCAGACCTACATGTATGATTGGGAATTATCAGATACAGAATTAGTCAATTTAGAGAAGGAACATTTAGCATTAAGGCAGTTATTTAATTGACATGACTTCTTGATTTTAAGTTTATGGATAGTCACTATCCGTAACTATAAATCACAAAAGGTCTGCCGAAAATAGTGTGAAATCTAAAAGGACGCTCTTAGAGAGTTATGACATTATAATGTGAGCTGTAAAGTAATTAACATCCCAAAAGAGATGTCTTAATTTTTAAAAAACGAGTAAATTAACAAAAGAAAACTGCGAGCGGAAAAAGATGCATTATAACAGTGACTTCCTCTTGAATCTCTTAGCAATCTCTGCTATTATTTTAAGGTATGAGTCAGTTAGAATTTGGAGGGATAAATAATGCGTGTACAAGTTACTTTAGCTTGCACTGAGACAGGCGATCGTAATTACATTACGACAAAAAATAAACGTACTAATCCGGACCGTATGGAACTTAAAAAGTACAGCCCGAGATTAGCCCGTCACACATTACATCGTGAGACAAAGTAATAAGGGAAAAACGACTGAAGAACCGAAAAAATGGGGATCAGTCGTTTTTTTGTTGATGAAAAATCGATTGAGATAACCTTCTAGAGAGCTTCCGAGACTAAACTTTTTAAAAAAAGTTGTCTAGGTGGGGAAATTAACGAAATCTAAAACTATTAATAGAATAATGACCATTTCACACCAATGCTTTGCAAAGATCGAGGATAATCTGTGTAACTAAAGTAATCCAGCAGTGAATGATCTCCTTGGTGAATTGCTGACTTGTTTATGGAGGGAGTACTGGTGTAATTTAATGAAATTAAAAAAACGCCTTTAGAAGGCGTCGAATGTTGTATTTACAAGTCAATATCTAGATCAATTTTTTCACCAAGCTCTCGATAGTCTTCGTTAGTTACTCCGTTCATAATCCACCTCACTGAATTAATGTCATCATCTATTTTGTCAGTTAAAAAGTAAACTTTACCGTTTTTAGTGACATTACCAAAAAATTCACCATTCATAAAGCTAGTATCTGTAAAATCGAAAGATGCATCAATTTGGTTGCCTGTATTCGTAGTAATTGTAGATTGTGCTGGATTTATGATTAAGTCATCATCGGAAGTATTTTCTATCGACAGGTCAAAAATAATGGCTGTCGCTTCAGTAGGACCGTCATAATAACCATAGAATTCTTCATTATAGATAAATTCAGCCACTTCAATTGAGTTAATAGTAATATCCATATCTCCACTAGTTTCCGTAAAATCAATATCTTCTTTTTTAATTGTGGTAAAGGTGCCAGGCTCCAGTGATTCTGCTAATTCATCGTTATTGAATGCTTCTGCACCATTATTGTTTTGGTCGCTACATGCGGTAATGATGAAAATGGAGGATAACGTTAATGCAATTAGAAATTTTTCCATAATAGTGATCTCCCTTATAATTACTTGCTTTATATTTTAAAAATAATCAAATAAATATCTAAATAGTGATTAAAATTCTAATTCTTCATCTATGTCATCACCGATAGTATCAAAGTTTGAATTACGAGGACCTTGAATTTTTATACGAATGCTTTCAACCTCCTCTAAACTCTCATCCTCTATTAAGAAAATGAGACTTCCACTATGAAATGTACCGGCCATCAGTTCATTGGGAAGATTAGTAGTTAAATTGTAATCAGTTGATAATTGCTTCCCTGTATTAGTGGAAATGGTTACACGTGACATATCGAAAGTCACATCTTCATTAGCTCTATTTTCTAGCTGATAATCCAATTGTATAATGTCTACTTCATTCGATTCTAATTCGGAGTATCTAACAGCATCTTTATCAATTTCACCAGAAGCAATAATAAGCTGGTCAATCTCTATAGTGATTGGTCCAGATTTTAAAGGACTAAAATCATCTGCTTTGGTGACCATGGTAAAGATACCATTATTTGTTTCATACATGTCACCAACATTAGCAGTAGAAGCATCCAACACTACTTCTTGTTCCTGCTCTTCTTCGTTATCTTCGTTCATTGCAGTCTGAGAATTGGTTTCATGCTTGTTTACTCGGGCTACTGCCTCGCTATTATTCTGGTTATTGTTATTTTCGGATTCATTTTTCCCTTCTGTTTCTGCACATGCTACTAAAAGTAATAATGTAGATAATGATAAGATAGTAATACTTTTTTTCATTAACGAATCTCCTTTAAAATATTTTATGTATTTAGCAAGAATGCTAATTAACATCAATCAAAATTTGCTGAATTGTAGGTTATAATTGCGAAATTTTAAGTATAAATACAATAAAAAACATTAACTTGGTTAATATACCTTGTATAGTCTACCACTTCTATTAATGTTAGCAAGATGAATGAGTCAAAACACAACTAATTTACTATTGTAGAAAATAATTCAAATGAACTATGGACTTTTGATCACAGATTAGAAGGGAGATAAGGACACTAATGTCCTCATTCTCAACTATCACACAGTGGGAGAAGAGCGAAAACGCTCACTGAGTGGAGGCCTATTTTATATTATCTGTTTCTGAAAGATAATAAAAAAAGCAAGGATTCGTTGTTAAACAACGAATCCTTGCGCAACACCTTATAAAATTATAATTCAATCTCTAGATCAATCTCTTCTCCTAGTTCATCCCAATCGTCATTGATAGGAGCACTCATTTTAATACGAATAGTTTCTATATCCTCAGCACTAGAGTTTTCAAGTATAAAGAAAAAGCTACCACTATGCTTCGTTCCAGCCATCATCTCTCCATCAATGTGATCTGAAAGAAGCATATCTCTTTCCAATTGTTCACCAGTATTAGTGGAGATAGTAGCTTGGCTCACAAAAAAAGTAACATCTTCATCAGATGTGTTTTCAACCTCAACATCGACTTGTACGTAATCCATTTCTTCACTACCTACTAATTCAGCGACCATCTGATCGGTGATTTCTCCAGAGGCGGCATTTACTTGTGGAAGATCTAAAACGATTGGCCCTGTTTCGATCGTGTCAATGTTATGTTGTCTTGCGTGAAGGGTAAATACACCAGCCTCATTTTCAATAGTCTCTCCAACTTGTGTTTCGAAGTCGCCACTTTCTTCATTATTAGTATTATTTTCATTATTATTAGTTTCTGAATTGTTATTTCCTTCGTTTAAGTTAGTTTCGTTTTCATTGTTGGCATTGTTTGCTGCATTTGTTTGATTTTCAGATTCTCCACATGCAGCCAAGACAAGCAAAGATGATAAAGATAAAACTGTTAATAATTTACGCATAAAAATAATCCCCTTTTGTTGTTTTTTTTATGAAAAATTAGCTTTAGCTAACTATCATCTAAATAAAAAGTAGAAAGCTTAGTCAATTTAGTAGATTAAAATCAATAAAAACAAATAAATCTAGAATTTGGAGTAAAAATCTACTAAACAAAGCATGTACAACCACGTTGATCGTGCTTGGTCTATGAGAATAAGTATTAATTCATAGGCTTAAAGTTTTAAAGTGGATCTTTCGACAAGAAAAAGGAGCTTTTAAAAGGTCTTATAGCTTATATTTTTCAAAAAAAAATCATTTTTTTAACTCACAAATCCTACTTTAGCATTATTTTTCCTAAAAAGGAAACAGATTTGCTCAAAACGCTAATTATAAATTCGATTGCAAAAAAAGCTATGGGAATTGTTAATGACGTCTATTTAGTTTTATTACAGGGGGGCAAAGATATCTCGATTGTGAAAGAAGGAAAGGGTTTCTATAACCATAGCTAATTAGCCACTTGTGTCATAAGTATGGTCTTACTAATGTTATATTTAATTAGAATAAATAGTAAACGTAGAATAAAATACTTTTCTTTATTTTTAACCTCTATATTCTTATTTAATAATATTTCCAAAGAAATGTATCAGAGGCTCTTTTTTGTGTGAACACATGATAAACTATACTTACAAAAAAATATAGAAAGGAGTTGGCAAATGACTAAATCAGAATGGCGCCAATGGATTAAAGAAAAGTTGTATAAGTACCCTGAAACGATCCAAGTTAAAGAAACTCAGCTGATTCATGAAAAGTTATTTAGTCATTCCGTGTGGAAACAGGCTTCAACCATTGGAGTAACAGTTTCAATAAAGAATGAGATTAATACACTACCTATCATTGAACAAGCGTGGCAAGAAGGTAAACAAATTGTTGTACCGAGGTGTCGACGCTCTGATAATTCATTACTTTTTTATCATTTGACATGTTGGGAGGAGTTACAAGAAAGCTTTTATGGATTGCAGGAGCCTGATGTAAACAAATGTTCATTAAGAAAGAGGTGCGATATTGATTTGGTTATTGTGCCAGGACTCGTATTTGATGAAAAGGGCTATCGAATTGGTTATGGAGGAGGTTACTACGACCGCTTTTTAACAGGAGAATGCCCTTTTTCAACGATTTCATTATGTTATGAATTTCAAGTGACTAAGACACTACCTATAGATACATACGATCGACCAGTGAATTGGCTTGTGACGCCTGAAAGAGTGATTAAAACAAATTCAGAAAAACAATGAAAATCATGTTACGTAACTAGTATGAAAGTGTGATAATTGTGACTATTTTATTGTTATTGTGTGTTGTAATACTAGCCCTAACAGCATGGAAGAAGGACGCTTTAACTGAGAGAGGGGTTATAGCAAGTGTGGTTGTAGGTGCTTTCATTAGTATAGGAACATCTTTAGCTGGTTTGCTACTGTTGGGAGCTTTTTTCATATCTTCTTCGATCATTGGAAGAGTTCTAAAAAATGTAATTGCAGATAACGGTATAGAAGACAAAGGAGAAACGAGAGACGAAAAGCAGGTATTAGCTAATGGAGGGATGGCAGCTTTGGCCTCATTAGCATTTTTAATTACTGGAGAGAACTTGTGGCTCACTGGTTTAATCGGTTCCTTGGCTGCAGCAAATAGTGATACGTGGGCTTCTTCCATTGGAAAAATGAGTCCTTCTCCCCCCACATTAGTATTAAGCAGACGTCGGGCTCTACCAGGACAATCTGGGGGAACAACTCTATTAGGTCACATTGCAGGTTTATTAGGGAGCACCTTTATCATTCTTGTTGCCTTTAGTGTGAACCTGTTCAGTTTTCTAGGGGAAATGCCACTTTTAATGTGGCTAATTCTTATTGTGGCTGGCTATGCAGGGCAATATAGCGATGCTTTAGCAGGTAGGTTTTTACAATCGTTATATAAATGTCCTCATTGTGGCGCACTTACAGAAAAAACGACTCACTGTTTAATAGAGGCCGATTTAGTTAAAGGATTTCCACGGGTAACAAATGATATTGTAAATGTCGTGGGTACCTTTACGGGTTTAGTAATCGGTATGGTGGCTGGTTACCTTTTAAATATATAGAAAGGACGATGTAAATGAGTGAAAATTGGGCACGTTATTCAAGACAAATGCTTTTTTCTCCAATAGGACAAACTGGTCAAAAAAAACTTTCCAACTCAAAAGTACTCATTATCGGAATGGGGGCATTAGGTACAGTTATTGCAAATCATTTAACTAGGGCAGGTGTAGGGCAGCTTGTGTTTTGCGACAGAGATTATGTGGAATTAAGTAACTTACAGAGGCAATTGTTATTTGATGAAGAAGATGTGAAACAGAGTTTACCTAAAGCAGTGGCTGCTGAAAAAAAATTAAAAAGAATGAACAGTGATATAAAAATTGAAGGATACGTTACTGATATTTCATCCACTAATATGGAAGACTATTTAAGCGAGGTAGACGTCGTAATTGATGGCACGGACAATTTTTACACAAGGTATTTAATGAATGATGCTGCCTTTAAACATACTATTCCATATATTTATGGAGGAGCAGTCAGCTCCAGAGGAATGGGGGCTGTGTTTATTCCTGGAAAAACAGTGTGTCTTCGCTGTATCTTCCCTGCATTTGATGGAAATGGACAAACGTGTGATACTATTGGCGTTCTTTCTCCTACTGTTGATATGGTCGCAAGTTTACAAGCGCTAAATTGCTTAAAATTATTAACGGGAAACGCTCATACAATCCCAGAAAAATTGGTGACATTTGATCTCTGGAAAAATGAGCAAATATCAATGGGAATGCCTAAGCCAAATCCAACATGTCCCACGTGTCAACTTAAGGAATACCCGGCATTAGGAAACGAGGACCAAGGTCATATGACAACACTATGTGGGAGGGATACAGTACAAATTCATTACACTTCATCTCATGATTTAACTTATTGGGAAAAAACTTTAAGAGGAATAAGTACGACCATTAAAAAGACGCCATTTTTACTAAAAGTAGACTTACATGAAGGAGAAAGATTTGTATTGTTTCCTGATGGTAGGACGCTTGTACAAGGGACGGAAGATATTGGAAGGGCGAAAGCGCTTTATACCAAATATTTAGGATTATAACACTGAAAAATGTGACGATTTATTGAAAATGTTGTGTTTGTGACTAATCTTTTCTAGCTACTTTAGTGTACAATAGGCAAGACAGTAAAATATATTACTTCTTAAGGGAAAGGTAGATGTTTAAACATGTATGGTACTAAAACGTCAAGAGTTGTTATTATTGGAACGGGGTTTGTTGGATCCAGCTATGCTTTTTCATTAATCAATCAAAACATAACCGATGAAATGGTGTTAATTGATTTAAATAAAGAAAAAACTGAAGGGGATGCTATGGACCTGAATCATGGGATCCCATTTGGCTACCCAACTAAAATTTGGGCCGGTGAGTATTCAGATTGTAAAGACGCCGATGTGGTTGTGATTACAGCAGGTGCTAATCAAAAGCCTGGAGAAACACGATTGGATTTAATTGAAAAAAATGTCAATATATTCAAAGGGATTGTTGGAGCTGTTATGGACAGCGGATTTAATGGTATCTTCATCGTAGCTACAAATCCTGTAGATGTGCTATCATACGCTACTTGGAAATTCTCAGGCCTACCTATGGAGCGTGTGATTGGTTCAGGTACATTGTTAGATACTGCACGTCTTCGTTTTCTTTTAAGTGATTATTTTGATATAGACAGCCGTAATATTCATGGTTATATTATTGGAGAACATGGTGATACTGAATTACCTGTTTGGAGTCAAACGAGAATTGGGTCTGAACTGATTTATAGTTTTATGGAGAAGTACAAACCGGATGGGAAGCAAGAAGATCTTGACAGTATTTTTGTCAATGTTCGAGATGCTGCTTATCATATTATTGAGCGAAAAGGTGCCACACATTATGCCATTGCGATGGGACTTGCTCGATTAACAAAAGCTGTATTAAGGAATGAACACTCAATTTTAACTGTATCAACTTTGCTTCAAGGTGAATATGGTCTTAATGATCTCTATATTGGTGTCCCTGCGATTGTGTCCCATAACGGAATAGAAAAAATAGTTGAAATGGAATTAGCCGATGACGAAATGGAGAAGCTCCATCATTCTGCTAATGTATTAAAAAGTGCCATGGCACCAGTTTTTAATAAATAATGAATGTCTAAAGGGCTGTTTTCTTTCTACTCATGAAGAAAACAGCTTTTTCAATACTGAATGAATACCTAATTTTGGGTCAGTGAATTAAGGAATAAAAGACACTATTTTGTTTCATTCTAACGGTAAAGGAGAGTGGTGGTTAATGAGATGGTTAACATCTTTTATTGCTATTGTTATGGCGACTTTAATCCTAAGATATCGCTATCGTGTTTTAAATAAACTATTGTCAAAAAGATGGCTGCGTCGCTTGTCGGTAGCAATGTTAATGAGAATTCCTGCTGTTAGAGAAAAAATGATTTATGAGACCTTTAGGTAGAAAAACTAAATATCAAAACAATGTGGCATTCACTATCTAAGTAAATAGGGATGCTCATTTTTTTATGGCTAAATACGTTTGTGAAAACAAAGTAAAATGTGTCTCATAAATATAGTTTTTAATGAGCTTTTGTTATAATGTAGTCTGAGGTGAGAGGATTATGAGATGGGAGTTAGTCGCATTTGATCTAGATAACACCTTATTTAGTCATGAAGACGCTTTTGAATGCGCAATAAAGCAGTGCTTTAAGATATTTCAGGATAAAATTGACACCAACTTGCATACAGTAGATGAGGATACGTTTTTCTCTTTATTTAAGTTTAACTGTGATAATTATTGGGAGGACTATGAGCAAGATAAACTTACTAGGAGTGAGTATCGCAGAAAAAGATTTTGTAAGACGATGACGGCGTTAGAGCTCCCTTCAACTAATGACTTAGCGGATGCTTTTCATCATTATTATGACAGTATTATAGATGATTACAGTGTGCCATTTCCAGGTTTACAGGATTTATTACAAACCATCTCCAATCAACAAGTAAAGCTTGCAATAATGACAAACGGCAACGTGAAAACACAGTCCAATAAAATTAAAAAATTAGGAATTTTACATGCTTTTGAACGTAAAAATATTTTTATCTCTGAAGAAATAGGCTTTACTAAACCTGATAAACAGTTTTTTAAGTGGGTTGAAACGGAATTGAATGTTTTTAGTTCGAGATGTATTTTTGTTGGTGATTCTTGGGAACTTGATGTTGTGGGAGCGGTTGATGCTGGATGGGAGGCCATCTTCTTTAATAACCGGGGAGAACAGCGAACGACAGGTCATCCTGTACTTAAAGAGGTTACTACATTTAAAGATCTAAAAAGTGAATTGATAAGATTAGTGACGGAAGGAAGAACATTATGAATGTTTTTACTCAATCCATCAGGTTTTGGGAGACATTGCACCATTTAACTACTAGGGAAGACATGCGCCTTGTTCATTTAAATGAACAAGAAGAGGTAGCGTGGATTGAAGATGATCGTCGTGAACCCTATCATTTGATAAGACTGAGTCGCAAAAATTATGATTGGAGTAATGAACTAAAACGTGATATTAATAAGGCATTTGATCAGGCAAATAAGATAAGAAAAAAGTTAGGTTTACGTCAAGCTAATGTAAGTAATATTATCCTTTCTTCTGATGTACCTGTTGATGATTATGAACAGCTTTTATCACAACCGCTTCCACTTACAAGTGGTGGAAAAAAGCAATTCAGGACCATCCTCATACCACTCGAAGAGTTGAAGCATCATCTGTTTCCATTGGCTACAGAGTGGCAACTACAGGAGATGCCTCCTTATATGGAAGAAACATATATCGTCACGTCAGAGCAGGAAGAACACATTTTACGTACGCTAAAATCAGCTGTGAGAACATCGATAAAAAAACGGGAAGAAAAAGAAAAAAACTTATTATTACATGGAAAGACTCGATTGACGTTTTTATTGCTCGGAATTATTGTCGCTGTTTACGTTTGGGTTGAAATGAATGGTTCTTCAATGAATACATTTGATTTAGTTCGTTTCGGGGCAAAATTTGATCCGTTTATTCTTGAAGGAGAATGGTGGCGGTTCATTACTGCTATGTTTTTACATATTGGCATCGTTCATTTAATGATGAACTCATTAGCTTTATTTTACCTAGGTAGTGCTGTGGAAAAAATTTTTGGAACGAAACGGTTTTTCGTTATTTATTTTTTAGCCGGACTTTTAGGATCTATAGCTAGTTTTGTGTTTAATGATAACGTGTCAGCTGGAGCTAGTGGCGCGATCTTCGGTTGTTTTGGGGCATTATTATATTTTGGACTTATCCATAAACGACTGTTTTTTCGCACAATGGGTATGAACGTCATCGTGATACTCGCTATTAATCTTTCATTTGGTTTTATTGTACCAATGGTGGATAACGGAGCCCATATCGGTGGTTTAATTGGTGGTTTCTTTGCTTCTGCTATTGTAGGACTTCCTGGACAAAAAGAGAGGACAATAAAGCTCCCGGCTTTTCTTGTAACAGTGGTTGGTACCGCTACACTCATCTGGATTGGCTTTTCTCAAAGCGGTTATTCTGAACAAACATCTCTTGTGTATTATCAAATGGGAGTCGAAGCAATTGAAGAAGAGGCATTTGACGAGGCCCATGACTACTTTACTGAATTTTTAAAAGGAGAGGAACACATTACACATGATAGATTAGCCGTTGATGGGAGGTTTCTTCTTTCTTATGTCCAAATCCGCCAAGGAGATCTGAAAAAAGCTGAAGCCAACCTCATTTATGTCGTGAATGACGTACCAGACTTTCATGAAGCCCATTATAATTTAGCACTTATTTATTCTGATCTAGGTGATTATAACAAGGCCTTTGAAAGTGTTGAGAAAGCTCTAGAAGTGGCCCCAGAAAATGAGGACTACCAAAAAAAATATTCCGAAATAAAACGGCATATTGATGATTAAATTTTTTACGAGGGGGCTTCTACTTCATCAATCATTTGCAAAAGTTGCTGGCGTGTCCCATCTTTCATTTCATAAACTAACAAAAGGTGTGTCCCATCTTGATGGATTAACACGTGAGGTAAACTATTACCGATGGGTGAGTAAGTTTCCTCTGTAAACGTATTAATGCCAAGAATATAATAGCGATAAAAGCCTTCCCATAACCTTCCGAGTGTGGCGAAGGTTTCTTTTTCATTAAGACCAGGGAGGGGTGTTTGAGCGTAATCAGGAAGATCTAACAATGAATAAACATCATATTCTTCACGATTAATATGGAACTCTTCCAGTAATCCCTCTAACACATAATCCAGCTGTTGATTAATGATAGTATCAAGTAGCTGTTGGCTCTCCTTTTCTTGAGCACTTAATGGTTCTTTAAAAGAGCTCAAGGGGGCTAAAGGTGAATCACTAACATACAAGTGATCTTTACTCCACGCATGTTTACTTTTATAGATATCTTTTTCGTAATGAAGCTCAGCATGATGGAAAGTTAGAGCATCATAGCGGCCACTATCTTCCCCATCAAATGTTGTTATTTCTTCAATAAATAATTGTTCTTGAAGGGATTGCATTTTAGCCCCTTTAAAAACACCATTTTCAAACACGATAGACATATCCTTTCTTAAAAAAGCAGGCTTATTTGTTTCTGATGCAAAGGCCCATCGCAAAGAATACTCGTCGTCGTCTTTTTTGCTTAATAATTCGAGAGAGGTACGCGCTTCTTTAAAATAAACGTTATCATCCTCAGGAAAAAATATGAAAACTTCATTCATCGCTCTCCACGGAGAAAGGGGAGTGAACGACAGAACGATAGCTGTAAAAAAGGCTAGAAACACGATTTTATAAAAATGTTTATTTATTTTTTTTAGCATAGACATATCCTCCTCTTTAGACAAACCTATCTGTTTTTTCATATGCTAGGAGGATAATGAATATGCCTTTTTAGAGTTGCCAAGTTTGTAGTGCCATGAGTGATATAAGTAACTTTGAATTTTATGTATTATTACAATATGAGGGAAAGTTATATGCCGGGGGGATGGGATATACACATAGGGAGCTAGGGAGAAGAACATTTAAGTTAGGAAGTAACACGAAGACAAAAAACTAAGAAATGTCTAGAGACTATAATTGAACCACAGCCTACAATATCGAGAAAATGCCATTTGAAAAGAGCCGGGAGTCCGGCTCTCAATTATTATTACGACATGTCATCATGATATAAATCGTCTTTAACAAACATGCTATCTTCTCTGTTTACAGGGCTATCCGCTGCGAGAACTATTCCTAATGGAGATTCGCGTCCATCATTCACAATTGTGAAGGGGATATGATGTTTATTAGCAGTCTGAATATAATTACTGTATTCATGGTAACTTAATCCGCCATTAATTAGAAGCTTGGCATTTTTCTGTTGCGTCATCATTGTCTCAGCTTCGGCATAAATTCCTCGGTGTCGGACTTGTGATTTTGTTAATGCTAAATAAACCCTTTCTGCAAAAGAGGATAAAAATAATTTGCGTTCTTCAGGTCTTAATTGAGGTGTTCCATACATTCCTTTTTTTAGAATATCCTCTAATTTCTCGTTAGACATTTCATTCCCATTCCTTTTTAGAAGTAATTAAGCACTATCTTACTAGTATATCAATACAATGTTCCCTTCAGCAATCGAAAATTGTTTGTCCTTAATGAAAGACATTTAACATAGACTATACAGGAGAAGGGGCTGATGACTATGCAGTTTTTAAGTGAGATATTTTTTATCTTTCTCCTATCGTTTACTGTCGGGACTTTGCCAGCAGTGCAAGTGAGGTATCCTTATCCTTTGATAATATTAACACTTAGTATCGTACTGCTTCCTTTAATGACAGGGGCCATTTTAGGGGCAGCTTTATTTACATGGATCCCAATCCTTATTTTGAAAGTAATTTTATTTCTATTACTAATATGGATCACCATTTACCTCTACGGAATTTACCATCCATCTTATGGTTATATGCCTCATCATTCAAAAGGATATATTGCTTTTATAGCTTTATTATTCTTTATATTAGGTGTTGAATTCGCCGCTTCAGGTGGCTTTTCACCATGGGTTATAATGGTCATTTTACCTCTGTGTGCCGGGGTTATGATAGGTGGGTTTATAGTGATGATGCGCCTTTTTGTTTTTTTAAAGTTTGTTTCTTTTATACATTTTGTTCCATTAGCACTTTTTCTATTCGCGGCTATTATAAAACTGCTATAATCAAAATAGAAACTTGAAGTGGTAAAAGAGATAAGGAGCCGAACGGTATGACTTATTTTGAATTAGTAACATTTATTCGTAACTATCAGAGTTATATTTACACTGGAGATAAACTTGCAGATTTAGCTCTTCTCGAAGAAGAAGTGAGTGAGCTCTATCGACTTGGTATAATTGATACAAATTTTTACAAGGAAGCACGTCTTATTCTTTTAGAAGAAAAAAAAACCAAACAAAGAAGGGACGTTAATTAGTGAACAGCTGTTACAAAACATGTTTAAGTTTCGTTGGAATTTGTTGATAAAGTGAGGACAACGAACTAACTCTATTGGTCAATAAGTGTCTCTCCCGCATGACAGTCACCGAAATAAAACACTAGTAAAGCAAGAAAGTGAAAACGTTTTTTTTTTAGAAAAAGTTCAATCTCTCTCATGGTTCAGGCTGTAATTCATGATACAATGAGTGACAGATACTGAAAAAAATGAAGGATGATAAAAATGACAAATAGCGTGTATGCAGGAATTGATATTGGAGGTACGACAGTCAAGTTAGCGTTTATTACAAAAGAAGGAGATATAATTTCCAAATGGGAAATTCCTACAAATAGAACGGAAAAGGGAAGGTATATTACAGCAGATATTGCGCAAACAGTTAAGGAGAAGGCTGTCGAGTTAAAAATAGATTACAAGAGTCTTAAAGCCGCCGGTGTTGGCGCTCCTGGTTATATTGATGTAGAAAATGGGATTATTATTGAAGCGGTTAATTTGGGGTGGAAAGACTATCATATCCAATCTGAACTAGAGACTTTATTAAATATACCTATCGTTGTAGACAATGATGCTAACCTGGCAGCGGCTGGAGAAAAGTGGAAAGGCGCAGGCGCAGGTGCTGAGGATCTTGTGGCTATTACACTTGGTACAGGTGTAGGTGGAGGTATCATTGCCCGTGGGAAAATTATACATGGAAAAAGCGGCTTAGCTGGAGAAATTGGCCATGTGACGTCGGTAAAAGAAGGCGGAGAGCATTGTAACTGTGGTAAAAGAGGTTGTCTTGAAACAGTAGCATCGGCTACTGGTATTGCTCGCCTTGGTATGAAAGCGATTCAAGAAAGCAGAGAGCACGAAGGTTATTTACAAAAACAATTGTTAACAGCAGGGACTCTAACCGCTAAAGATGTGTTTGATGGTGCCAAAAACGAAGACGAAACAGCTCTGCACGTCGTTAAAATTGCAGCAGATCACTTAGGGTTTGCACTTTCAAATCTTGCGAACTCTTTAAATCCTCAAACGATAGTGATTGGTGGCGGCGTGTCCAAAGCAGGTACATTTTTACTCGACTTTGTTAGTGATTCGTTTAAAAAATATGCGATTCCCTTAGTAGCAAGAGAGACAGATATAAATATTGCAACGTTAGGAAATGACGCTGGTGTTATTGGAGCGGTATGGCTAGCAAAAGAGACTTATGGCAGTGAATGAGAGGGAAGGATTGAAGCCTGTCTTCAATCCTTTTTTCGTTAGTGGCTTATCCCACTCTTAAGGTAAACCCCCACACACAAAACTTAATAAGATCGAAAAGTTTAGGTGGTGGATAAACTGCCCCTAAAGGTCCGATAAGTTAAACTAACAATCAGTGGGGGATGAAGTAAAACGCCCACTGATTGAAGTTTATCGTTATATTATCACCGATCTTGTAATAAAGCTGAGCAATGAAACTGTAAAAGCTAACTAGCAATTATTAAAATTTTTTAAAGAGATTTAAATATATAGGGGGAATAGAAGTGAGAATCATGGTGTATTTATGTATGTTGTTCCTCCTAACGGCTTGTGTAGGGGATGTGGATCAGGGACAGAGAAAAGATACTGAGTCAGTTCCTGTACAAGATAGCCTAGCTGTTAAAGCAATAGAAGTGGAAAGTCCTGTTAACCCTGAAGTGGTGGGCTGGTTTGATAGCGATCATATTCTATATAATGTTTCAGAAGGGAACGGTAAGAGTTCGTTATTCCGCCATCACCTTTATAGCGGTGAGTCAACATTTTTTGCTTCTTTTAATGGCATAATAGAAGCAGTCTATCCTAATGAAAATTATTCTCTATTCGCTGTTAAAGTTAGTGAATCTTATGCGGAGAAAACATTATTTATAGTTGATGAACATGGAACAGAGATTTTGTCTAAAAGCATTGAAGGTGTAGATTTTTCATTTTCTTGGAACCCATACGAAGATACGACCGCCGCTTTAGGTATGCTTGATGAGACATTTAATACTCAGTTATATATGATTCATTTAGGCGGTGAGGAATGGAAGACGGTCATGGATTTTCCTTATTATTCTCAATGGGTAGGGAAAGAAAAATTGGCCTATTTAAATTGGCAAGATAATCCTTATGGTTTTAAAGCACCTTTGAATGTGTGGCATGTAGCATCGCCTTTTTCGTCGTTTGACAGTGATCAAAGACTTCATGATGAGGTGATCATGTTTTATGGGTTATCGTCAGATTACTATTTAACAGTTTCTACAGAAGAAGAATCTCGTTTAATATCAAGGTTTCAGCTTCATGATTTGAATACAAAAGAACCTTTAGAAGAGTGGGAGTCTCCCTCGTTTATGACCGAATCTGGAGACTGGTGGGTTCCAGAACTGAGTTATCAAAATAATGTCCTCTATTATTATGAGCCAATTAGCGATAACTCACGTTTTTCGCTAGTGATGCTAGAGATCAAGTCTATGGAGAAACAGGAATTAGATACCTTTTCTGAATCATCATCCATCGAAATCTCGCCTGACGGACAGTTCATATTAACAGGAGAGAAATTAGACATACTTCTTAATGTAGAAACAGATGAATCCGACTTTTTAATACCGTAAATCATGTTTAAGGATGGCCAAATAGTGCCGATTATTTAAGCCGAAAAAGTTGATTCCTCACGGTTAAAATATTTGAAGGAGATATTTTAACCGTGATAGGCTCTTAAGCTGTTAAACCGATATGTTGGTCACCGTGATATAAAACGAACCTTCAATCAGTGGGTGACCATCGTCTTCCATTGATTGTTTGTTGCGTGAATCAGAACATTAGCGTCCGTTATCTGGCCTAAATAGATCTGCCTCTGCTCTCTATTTAGAGCAGGGCGTTTGACGAACGGTGATCTGTATAAAACAATCGAAGAGCAAGGGCTTATCCCTGTCATAAAAAAATTGTTAAAGCTGTAATGATCCCCAATGTAGATGGTCTGAAAACATTGGGGTAATTCAGTTGCCAGAAATGATGACCGGTCTTATACTTGGGGGAGTGGCCTCTATTGAAGCTATAAGGTGTCAAATCGTCATTTGGCTCAGTATTTTTTCTGTAGTACCATGTTACCGCTGTTTTCTTTTACCATTTTTTCTTTAATGAAAATCAATAATTAATTTTGTTTGATAAAAACTAAAGGGGTTTTAGCAAAATGGGAAATAAAGTCGTTTTATTACTTCCAATTGGTGTGATGCTTGGGCTATTTATATTTGGCTATGCTAGTTTAAGCGGGACAGAAGAGGTGACAAACGAAGAGTTACAGGAAACAATCATTTTACAGACTGAACAATTAGACGACTCTCATGTAAATATTAAATGGCAGTGGGGAGACTTTCCTAAGGATGGGCTAGCAGGTATGGATTACATAGAATTACTTATCATAGATGCTTCAGGTAATGAAAAAGCTTCAGCTGTTTCTGGTGGAATGTTGCAATTAACACAAGGGGACGATACTTTGTACCATAGTGATGAGGTGAAAAAAACATCCAATGGCGCTGTCATGAGTTTGCCTAATGACATGAGTGATGAAGCTATATTAGGACCTAGCGGTGAAGCAACGTTTCGCTTAGCAGAACCATTAGAAGAAGAAGATACAGTTGCCATTAACTATTATCATACATGGGTGGAGCATCGATTGCCCCTCTCTCAAGAAGTAACACTTAATGAAGTACTCGAAAAACAAATTAGCCAATACTATTGGGTTTCCCAGGTAAGTAACTAACTAACAAGCAAGGTGCAACGAATGGTCTTCATTTAGGGAAATCCTGAGTGACTATGTATTCCTATAGTAAATGATCTAAAAATTAAAACATACATGAGGGTAGTGCTCATGAATTATATGCAGATAACAAAAGGCCCTATCGTTTGAGAAAAAGGCGTTTAGAAAGTTTTAAAAGAAACGTGTCTTCGTTTAAAAAAAGGAGGGAGTAAATTGGCAATAGCTGATGTAACCATTATGCCTTTAGGAGCTGGGACAACAAGTGTGTCTGATGTAGTGGCTGAAGTACATCGCCTTTTAAAGAGCTCAAAGTTGACAATTAACTATCAATTAACACCGATGAGTACAATTCTAGAAGGAGAAGTTGATGATTTATATGAGATTCTTAAGCAGATTCAAGAGGTGCCTTTTAACTTAGGCCACAAACGTGTCGCAATGAATATTCGCATAGATGATCGAAGAGATAAAGTGTCATCAATGAAAAGTAAGGTAGCAGTGGTAAATAAAAAATTAATAGATGGAACGGATTAATTCGTAAATAAAAGAGCTGTCTATAAACAGACAGCTCTTTTACATGCAATGTTACCCGACAGTTCCCCCACCGCCGTATAAAAAGAAGGCTATTAATGTACGGATTGAAAACCATCCAAACACAGCCACTGAAATTGCGGCAAAACCTACAGCAAAGAAATTTTTACGCTTTAATTCCTTGTAGCCCCCAATAATAGCAAAAATAGTGATCAGGAGCGTAATGATTCCCATTATCATGTTACTTCCTCCTTTATATATACACTAGCTTATGTAGACATGGCAAAAACATGTAAACCCTATCGTACGTAAGATTCAGTTCATCCCTTATTTTACTGGCTTTTATTATTTTTGTCGAGTGTCTCATTAAAATTTTATAGTCTTCTTTTAGTTTGCTTTGAAAACAGTCTTCTCACCGTAGTACAATAATTATAGTGAAGGAGGGAATAACGTATGAAATGGGAAAAAATATCACTAGGTCCACTGCAGACCAATGGCTTTGTTTTGTACAAAGATGGAGAAGGGTTAATGATTGATCCAGGAGGAAGTGAAGAGAAGTTGTTTCAACTACTGGATGACAAGAAGGTCACGGTTAAAGCTATTCTATTGACCCATGCTCATTTTGATCATATCGGTGGTGTCGAGGCTGTGAGGACGAAGTACCAATGTCCTGTGTATGTACATAAAGATGAAGCGGAGTGGCTTACGGATCCAACGTTAAACGGTTCTGCCTTATTTTTAAGAGAAGAGGCCATAACGAGCGAGAAAGCAGATCATGTTTTTTCTAAAGAAGGTTCTTATACCATATCAGGCTTTCAATTTGAATTATTAGAAACACCAGGTCATTCACCAGGTAGTGTGTCTTATTATTTTGCTGAGGAGAAAATTGTGTTCTCGGGAGATGTTTTATTTCATGGAGGTGTAGGTAGGACAGATTTACCTGGGGGAGATCATGATACCTTAATGACTACATTACACGAAAAGATGCTTCAGTTGCCGGATGAGACAATTGTTGCAAATGGACATGGTCCAGAGACACTAATTGGAAAAGAAAAAGAACACAATCCCTTTATAAATGGATTTGGTTGGTAAATAGAGCCGAGTTAGCTATTAGGGAGAACAATAGAGGAGATACTAATCATTGTTGTTATTATGTCCACTACAGATAGTAGTGTTTAGTGTCAGGGGTGATTGTCTCCTAAAGTGTATGATAAAAGGATTCTATGAATGGAAGTAATACTGTAGAATCCTTTTTTATGTCTTTTCGATAACGCTTACATGAGATGGTAGGGGAAATAGTCCTCTAAAGCTCATAAGCAACGTAGTGAGAGAAACACTGGGGTTATTTAAATTTTAACTATGGATTAATTAAAATAGGTCTTTGATCTTAAACCTATGCTAGGAGATGAGTAGTTATCAATGTTAAAAAAATGACCTTTCATGGGGAACATGAAAGGTCGTTTGGGGAGTTAATCAAGTATCAATGAACTTTTTGAGGGGGGAGGGGGAACTCCCGAAGATCATTGTTCTACTGACAATTTCATTATAATTCGACATTAACACTGTGTCAATAGTGTTAAAATACATTTTAGGAGAGTATGCATGAGAAATCTTATTAATAGGTTATTAGAATGTCATGATCCGCCGTGGGATTTTGCAGAGTACATGGAGGTCGCTTTATATGATCCTGCTGTTGGTTATTATATGCAGCCCGAAGTAAAACTAGGCTATAAAGGTGACTTCTACACTAGTAACCATGTTCATCCTGTTTTTGCAGAGACATTGGCCCTTTATTTTATGACTGTTATTAAGACACAGCGCTTGTCGCCTTTTATTTGTGAGTGGGGGGCAGGAGATGGCCAGTTCGCAAATCATGCTTTATCTTACTTGAAAAATCAATTCCCTGATTTTTATAACAAGCTAACTTATATTATTTTAGAAACGAGTCCGTATCATCGAAAAGTCATTGAAGAAAAACTTCAGGCTCACAAAAAGGCAATTAGTCTTTATTCGTCATTTGCCGAAATAACTAAATCGATAACATCTTTCGAAGGAATTGTATTTTCAAATGAATTAATTGATGCCTTTCCTGTTCATCGAGTTAAAATGGCTGATAGTGGACTTCAGGAAATAAAAGTAGCCTTACAAGATAACCAATTAGTAGAGATAACTGTCCCATGTGAAAATACGGATATCATTAACTGGCTTGACACCTATGGGCCTAAACTGCCTGAAGGGTATTCCACTGAGGTGAATTTAGCTTTGAAGGAGTGGATGAATCAGATAAGAAGCTGGCTAAACAAAGGGCTATTAGTAACTATTGATTATGGATATAAAAACGATGAACTAGTACAGCCTCACCGTAAAGACGGATCAATCAGAGGCTATAAAAACCATCATTTAGTGACGAACCCATTGATAAAGCCAGGAGAAATGGATTTAACAGCTCACGTGGCATGGGATGCTTTTAATCAGTTAGCGGAAGAACAGGGATTCATTACTAGTTATCATGGTTCTCAGGAGCAATTTTTAATAAAGAGTGGTATTTTAACATTTTTAGACGCCGAAGCTCATTTGAACCCTTTCTCAGAGGCATTTAAAAAAAATCAAGCAATCCAATCACTTCTCCATCCGTCGGGTATGAGCGCTTTTTTTCAAGTGAACATTCAAAATCTATCTTTAAAAAATTTGAATAATGATTAGATAACATGATGCAAGAGCTTGAATTGTTTTAATCTTCATATAAAAAGGAGTTGTCTCATAAGTGAGTCACTTATGGGACAACTCCTTTTCTGTTTAATGGCCCCCTATTTCTGGAACCATAATAAATGTTGTGTAGTAAGTAAAACCGACAAAAAATAACGTTAAGTATGCTCCAAAGATGTAAATATATACACGTTCGGAAAGCTTTAAGTAGCTTAATGCAATAAACATTCCGGTTTGAGCGAAGAAAAGAATGGCAGCTGCATGCATTTCCCCAACCATAAACAGCACGGCCATAATTCCCGTCCAGAAACCGCAAACGCGAAACATACGATCCACGTTACCCCTCCTTTATATGTATCATACCCAAAACACATGAACGTAGTTAATACACTTTATTATAAATCGAATAGCAAGCTTTGTAAACTGTCCATCCTAAATAAAGTGAAGCACTTGCCAAAAGACAAGTGCTAGCTATCTACGACTACAGTAGTATAAGTGCATGCCATCTCATTACGTTGGAACATGTTTCCTTCTTCTTTCAACTTTATATCTCCAAAGAAAAAGCGGAATATGCCGTTAATAAACGCGTGATGCATTTGACAGACACCTAAACTTGTTGGTGCTAGTTCTTTAAAAGTACAATTGAAAATTCTGAAAACAATTTCATGTTTTTCGTTATCATAATTCATTTCCGGATTTAATCCTTGATTTAGCGCAATCTTCTCGATAAATTTTACTTTTTCTGCGGGAACCATATGCTCAGGATCTCCCCCAAATGATGAAACGAATTCTCTGGCAGATTCGTAACCAAACTTTTCACCAGTCGCAATGAGGGCTTTTTTACCTTCTTCTCCAAATGAGGCAAGGGATTCAATAGCAATTTCCGATAGACGTTGGAAATCTCGATAAGGAAATTGAAGGCTGATCACTTCATTCGATAAGCTATAAAATCGACTAGGACGCCCACCTTTACCCGTTTTTTTTGTTTCTGATACTAACATTGCCACATCTTCAAGTTTAGATAAATGTAATCTGGCTACATTAGTATGAATTTTAAATGTATCCGCAATTTCTTGAACAGTAATATCGCGGTGTTGACGACTAATATATTGATAAATGGAAAAACGTGTAGGATCCGACAACACGCCGGTAATCTTTAATGTTTGTTGTTCCATACCTTTTCACTCCCTGCAATAAGCTAAGTTAATTATATTACAGGGAAATAGATAAATAAATGCATTATTAAGCTAAATATGTGACTAAACTAGTAAAATATATTAAGGGATCTTTAAAGGAAAGAAATTTATGTTTTATTCTAACTAAAAGGAGGAATAAGAATAACAATGTCGAAAAAATTACATAGACAAACTAAGGAGGATGTTATTATATGAGTAAAATGGATACTAAAGATTTTCTTATAGGTGCAGTGATTGGTTCGATTGTTGGCGCATCAGCTGCCATGTTATTTGCTCCAAAGTCAGGTCGGGAACTGCGCACAGATATTAATCAAAAGGCTCATCAAGCTAAAGATAAAACAGTTGAATTGACTCATGCAGCTAAAGAAAAAGGAAGTGAATACAGTCAGCTTGCAAAAGAAAAATCTGATGAATGGTCTCAAGTCGCTAAAGAACAGTGGAATAAAGTAGCTGACCGTACTGTCGGTATTTCAAATAAAGCGACCCAAATGGGGGAGGACCTGGCCTCAGACGTGAAGGATCTCATGGAAAATGAGAAGGCAGAAGGTAAAAAATTAGCTAAACAGGTTGTTAAAGAAATTGAAGAAACAAAAGAAAAATTAAAAGATGATGTAGAAGAATTTAAAAATCAATAAAACTTATAAACCGGCCAGTGGTCGGTTTTAGTCTGTTGAGAAAGTCATTTCTTTCAACAGGTTGGCACATTCAAACAGGGTAAAATCTGTTTGTGTTAGATGAGAAAAGAATTTTCGTTTTTACCGCTAAGCAGGTCGATTAATTATTATTTTTCCCTCCATAAATAAAAACAGTTAAACATTCACGATAATCAATCCTTTTTTAGGCTTTTTTAGAACAAATCCTAAAAAAGGATTATTTTTCAGGGAATTTTTTTAAAAAAAGAAGGAATTTGAAAACAAGTGGCGAATATATGTTCTAGAAGACATAAGGAGGTGATGTATATCGATGGATGTTATTAATAAAATTCACTCAGTCGTAAGCGATGCCCTGCATCTAGGAGCTTCAGATATTCACTTTATTCCTCAAGAGGAACATGCCGTCATTCGTATGCGTGTCGACGGTAAGATTAAACTTCGCCAAACACTGCCCAATAATATGATGAGAAAGCTTATTTCACATTTAAAGTTTGTTTCCGGAATGGATATTGGAGAACGTCGAAGACCACAAAACCGGGGGATTAATATGCGAGTAGGCGAGCGTACTATTCGCATGAGATTATCCGCTTTCCCCTCCCAGCCCTCTGAAACCCTCGTTATGAGGCTTTTTCTTCAGAAACACGAATTCTCACTAAAGCGATTAGCTTTATTCCCTTCTCAAGCAAAACTCCTTAAAGATCTTATTTCAGCCACGTCAGGTCTTATCATTATTTCTGGCCCTACTGGGGTAGGAAAAACAACGACACTTTATTCGTTACTAAAAGAAAGACAAAATGAAACAAATGAGAATGTCATTACATTAGAAGATCCCATTGAACAACCTGAGACACATTTTTTACAAATGGAAGTCAATGAGAAGGCAGGGGTTACTTATGCGGCGGGGTTAAAGAATTTGCTTAGGCATGATCCTGATATTATTATGCTAGGAGAAGTCCGTGATCATGAGACAGCCAAAATGGCAGTTAGAGCCGCTTTAACTGGCCATTTAGTTGTGACGACTGTACATAGCAGCTCTGCCACAGGCGTGATAAAACGATTAATAGATTTGAATATACCTCAAGGGGATTTAGAAGAGGTCCTTCATGCTGTTGTGGCCCAACGACTCGTACAACTGGTATGTCCATTTTGCCCCCGTGGATGTTCACTCTATTGTGGGCAATATCGTGACAGAAGAAGAGCCGCTCTTTTTGAGATTTTATATGGAGAAGCATTGCGAAGCTCTTTAACTAAAACTAGTTCTAGTAATAATACCGAGGATGTGCGTGTTCCCTCTATGGCTCGCAATTTTAACATGGCAGTAGCTTTGGGATATGTTTATCAAACAGAACACCGCTCAATATAGAAGGGAGGAATTATGTCTCACTTATTTAAAAACGATCGCACCCGTAGTGATTTTCTTTATCAACTGTCATCATTACTTAATGAAGGCTACACGTTGTCTGAAGCAATAAACATGCAGATACAATTCAATAATAGTAAAAGAAAGAAGTGGCTAGAAAGCGTTTATTTTCACCTTCTTCATGGTGATGCGTTGACAGACCAATTTGTAGAAGTGGGATTTCCAAAAGAAATTTTAAGTTACTTAACGTTTATGGAAAGGTATGGGGATATTCGCGTTGGGTTACACCGTGCATCAGACATTCTTAAAAAAAGATATGAGTTTAAAGAAAAACTTAGAAAAGTAGTTCATTATCCATGTTTCTTATTAATTGGGCTTATGATAATGGGTGTTGTTATGGTGGAAGGTGTCCTACCTCAATTTGCTCTATCGTTTCAATCCATGAATCAAGAACTGCCTTTCCTTACTCGTATAATCCTCGTGATGAGTCAGTGGTTGGGTTTACCATTTTTTGTTGCGTGTGCAATGATACTTTTAATCGTCATCATGTGGTTTAGAAGGAAACCAGTTATAGATCAAGTTGGCCTTGCTCTCTCTCTTCCTCTTGTGAAACATTACCTCAGACAGCTTCTTACTTATTACTTCACGTCTCAATTTTATCCTCTTCTCAAAAATGGTTTTTCGCTTAAAGAAACATTAAACATTATAGAGAAAGGTGCCTATTTAACTTTTTTTCAACAAGAAGCCCATCGTCTTAGGTTAGGGTTAGAAGCAGGGCATGATTTAGCTGATCTCGTAAGCGAAGTTCCCTTTTATTTGCCTCAATTGTACACGGTTATTTCAATGGGGGAGTCTAAGGGGGACATTGGGAGAGAATTTGAAAGATTTTCTGAATTCTTATTTCATCAGATGTACGAGAATACCTACAAAGTACTTCAAGTATTTCAACCAGCGATTTTGTGCATAATCGGGATTGGTATTACAATTTTATTTCTATCTATGATGCTACCAGTATTGTCTATTATGGATGCTTGGTAAAGGGGGAAGAAGAGGCTTAAAAGACCTTTGTATAGAGATGAAGGAGGAGGTGATGACCTTTATTTTTGCCTATTTAATACTGTTTAATAGATGTTTGTGGTTAAAAAGAGAATTTGATGTCGCTTGTATCATTAAAATTTCTTTTGTTTTGTCTTTTGCTTAAGATTTTGCTTTTCGTCTATCCATTTAACTAGATCAAGCTCTTTTTTATTTAATAATCTTCCTAACGCAAGAGCGATTTTTTTATGGCGAACTTTCGTTGTGTAATGGGCAGTAGATGAAGTCACTACAAAATAACCTCCTTAGTAAGGACAAACCTTATATAAAAAATATATGTTTATAACAATTATATATGACTTCGGCAAGAAAGAACAGAAGATATTGTCGATGAATTTAGAACAATGACGAATTATGGATTTAGTTAAATAACGTCAAAAATAAGTTTGATGAGAAGATCTTCTATATTTTAAGAGATTATTGAGGGACATATGACGATGACTAAAAATTGGAGGTGTAGTTTGAAGAATGTTAAAAGCGTCTTAAAATCCAAAGGGGGTTTTACACTCATAGAAATGATGATTGTCTTAGTCATTATTTCAGTATTACTCCTTATTGTAGTACCGAATTTATCTAAAAATCAAACCGTCGCGTCTGATAAAGGGTGTGAAGCGACGATTGAGCTTATAAAAACACAAGTGGTGGCTTATCAAGTCGAGAATCAAAAGATGCCTAAGTCAATAGACGAGTTGAAAAATGGTTATGTAGAAAGAACAACGTGTCCTGATGGTACAGAATTAACGTTGGTAGGCGATCAGGTAAAGAAAGTTAGCTCACCGTAATGGAAGATCATTCATTAATAAAAGCTAACGGTTTTTCAATGATAGAGCTTCTCATTGTGCTTGGTGTATTATCGGTGGTATTAACAATTGCTATTCCATCAATTCAAAGTACAAAGCAGAATCTTCTCCTAATGAATTACTTAACTAGGTTGGAACACGATTTATATTATTATCAATTATATGCAGTCACAACCAGACAAAGAGTCACTGTGCAATTTGAGGCAGAAGAACCTGTTTATACAGTAATAGTTGGAGATAAGGTGGTTGAAGAACGTTCCGGGCCTGCAGAGCTTCAATTTATTGAAGGGTCTCTTAAGTTAGATGGATTAGTATTTCTTGAAAAAGGGGGGATACAAAGAGCTGGACGGATTACCATCAAATATGGGAAAACATCGTATAGCCTTGTTTTTCAGTTTGCAAGGGGGCGATTTTATTTTGAAAGAATGTGAGAATGGCTATTTTTTGTTTGAATCAGTAGTAGGTTTATGTATTTTAGCTCTTGTGGTATCTATCTTTTTTCCTATTATTCTACAAATTCAACTAGAAAGAGTGACAATCAAAGAGCAACAAGAAGCAAGAGCGCTATTAACCGAAGAAATGCTTGTATATTCAGATAGCTATCAATCTACGCCATTACCGAATGTTGTAGAAGGAAATTATCAAACTTACACAATTCAGACAGTAAAAGATAATAAAATATGGTTTGTATGTCTCAATTGGGAAGGAAAAAACAGCCGTGCTCAATCAGTCTGTCATTCTTACTATAAAAAATGAAAAAGGATTTTCTTTAATTGAGGCGATGATTGGTTTATTTATTTTCGTTGTTGTCGTTACACTTTATTCGACGATAGCTTACTATTGGATGTTTGCGACACATGAAGTCAATACTTTTTCATATGAGGAATATGTCCTTTTTGTAAATCACCTACAAGCGGAATTTAGAGAAAGTGATACGTATTGGGTAGATGAGAATGAAGAGAGATTGTTTATTATTAGACCTCTCGACAATCAAATTGTGCACTATGAAAAATATAAAAATACAGTGAGACGTCAAGTTAGAGGTATGGGCCACGAAGTTTTTTTACAGCGAGTGACAGACTTTCGAGTAGTTGAAACAGCTTACGGAATCAAGGTAGAAGTAGCGCACAATAATATAACTTGGCAAAAAAACTTAATCCACCCTGCTACCGAGCTCACCTCTAGTGACCTTATTAAGGAGGGGGAAGATGAATGAAAAAGGCTTTATACTCATGCTTATGCTCATTATATTAATGTGCCTATCACTAGCGACGGTGACATTGTTAAACCTTTATGAACATGAAAAGGTATTTGCTAATTTAGAGCAAGAATGGGCTACCTTAGATCAACTACTCGTAACTGCGACAGCAGAAATTGTGGAAATGATCGAACAGCAAGAAAAATATACGTTAGTGTCAAAAAGCACTTTAGTGTATAAAGAAGGAATGGTAACTTTTGAAATTGAGCAAGAAGAGAGTCATTATAACGTGTTTTTAACAAGTGAAACTCGTTCCTCATATGAAAAAAAAGTGAGTTTTATTTTTAACATACGAACAGGGAGAATAGAAAGTTGGCAAGAATAACTAATCTTAGTTTTACGTCTGTTCTGACTATTTCACCATATTTTTGGTTATACTGGTGATTAATTCGTTAGGATGAAGGGTGATAATCAATGAAAACAAATGATTATGTGAAATATATGACGGAACAATTAGTCACTTACGTCGATATTCCCAGAGAAGAACGAAAGGAAAAAAGACAGTTGAAAAAGAAGCACCGCCCCCCCATGTCGTACCGTCTATTTGGATTAATTCCTATTGCTTTTCGCTTTTTATTCAATCGCCATAAGTAGATTAGCTCTAGCTGATTATTTGTAAGGGTTATTTTTGAGCTAATGGGTGTGAGTATAAATAAAACAATCCGCCGTTAATAATTGATAACTCGATAATCGGTTTGTATTGCTCGATAATAGCTTCTTTCTCTTTTTCATAAGAAGCTGGCTTTGGGAAAACGTCATCATAAAAGATATCCAATAATGATAAATCTTTTTTCATTTTCTCCTCTGCGACATCTGCCCATTCATGGTTGTCATTTTCAATCTTTTTCTTTATATGATTTTGAATACGGCTTATCCCTGTAGCCGGTTTTATTAACGGCGTAAGGGTGAAGCAGTAGTCTGGTATTGTAACAAGATAAGAGCGATCATCGATTAGCGTATGAAAGTCATTCAACATTTCCCCTGTTATTAAACTTAACCCAATAGAAAAGAATGTTTCTCTTTTCTGATGACACTTATAGGATATTTTCCCGTTTAAACTTAGCCAAGGTTTCAATGATATAGCTTGTGAGGAAGTTTTCAATCCTTCGTAAAATTTTCCATGGGCTCCCTTCTTCTCAACGAAACGAAAGATCTCATGTAGTCGTGGAGAACCAAAATGTATAAACTCAGCTTGTTGTTTTTCTTCATCTTCATACGCAGTTTTTAATGTTAAAGTGGCAGGTTGAGGTTCAGCTCCTGTCTTTTCAACATAGTGCCAGTAAAAAGGTCTGTTCATTAAAGCTTTATCCATCTCTTTAGTGAGCTGAACTTGAAAGGTTTTTGGAGAGAGTAGGGTAATATCACATTGATTTTCTTTAAAGAAATGTGTTAAAAAGCTGTGTATCTCAGTTTGATGCATAAGAAGAAGCTCCTTCCGTTTCATTCATAATAGATGTGAGGTGGTCTAATTTCACTTTCATTTCCCCAGCTGAATCAGATTGAGAAAAAATATGAGATAGATGAGTTTGAACACTTGTCTCTCCTAGTTTCTCTAATATGTCATCTAGCTCTCCTACGACGCCCTCAAAAAGGCCAATTTTCTTATACAATAAGTGAAGAATATGATCTTCAATGGTTTTGTCTACTGCTAAGTGGTAAATGTGTACATCATTTTCTTGCCCTAATCTGTGGACTCTTCCTATTCGTTGTTCAATTCTCATAGGGTTCCATGGAAGATCATAGTTGATTATGCGATGGCAAAATTGAAGGTTTATCCCTTCACCACCTGCTTCAGTTGCAATTAATACTTGTGCATTATTTTTAAACAGCTGCTTCATCCAATCTTTCTTACTACGCTTAAAGCCACCACGAAAGGGAACTGAAGTGATCCCATGTTGAGCTAAAAACCATTGCAAATATAGTTGAGAAGCTCTATATTCTGTAAAGATTATGACCTTTTCATTGGCCTGCCAAGAGCTGATTAATTCTAACACCTTTTCTGCCTTTGGGTGAGTGTTAAGGCCAGCTAAGTCGGTGATTATCTCTTTTAACATCTTAATGATTATCGGTGGATAAGATATATTCTTTTCAAGTGTCTGACTAAGTGTCAGTAATGCCGCTTCTTTACTTGAGCATAATTCTCGTTGAAGAGTTAGTGTCAGAAATCCAGCTTGAGTACCTCCTTGTAATTGTTTCAACTGGTGTTTGAAAGCCGATAGCTTTTCGTAGACTGTATAGTAGTTTTGATCAAAATGGACGGGAACGGTTTCTACAATACGCTTAGGCCACGACATTGACGTTTCTTCACGGCGTGTTCGAATCATTACTTTTTGAATTAACTGCCTTAACTCCTCATCATGCTCTCTTTTTTTAAAACGTTTCGAGAAGCTCTCTTCATCGCCAAGGAAACCAGGTTTCAAAAGAGAAATGAGGTAATAAAGCTCAGATAATTTATTCTGTACGGGAGTTGCTGTAAGTAATAAACAAAATTTTCTTTGGAGCTCTTTTATGAACTGATAGTTTTTAGTATTCTTATTTTTCAATTTATGAGCTTCATCGATGATGACCATATCATAAGTAATGTCTTTAATCACTGATGCATGAGGCTCTCGTTTGGCAGTATCTAACGAGGAAACCATAATATCCACATGTTCCCACTGTGGTTTTTTACGTTGCTCAATGGCAGGAATATAAAACTTACTATTTAATTCAACACACCATTGACTTACAAGAGAAGCTGGTGCTAATATCAACACTTTTTTAACCAATCCACGAATCATATATTCTTTTAAAATTAAACCAGCTTCAATGGTTTTTCCGAGCCCAACTTCATCCGCTAAAATAGCTTTACCATTCATCTCTTGGACAGCCTTTTCTGCTGCTTCATACTGATAGTCATGGAAAGTCAATGTAGGAAGGTATTTTGGAGCTTCGAGACCTTGGAAAGTTGATATCACCTGTTGTTTTCCGATTTGAAAAGCCATGTTAAATTGTTCCCAGCTAGAAAAAGATGCAGGGTGTTCAAGGGTATCGATAAATTGATACTCCCAAGAATCATTTAATATAATAGATGGTTTCATAAGTACTAACCTTCCTTTCGATATGTAGAGGTACTTGGTCATATGGATCAATTGAATAGTCAGTAAAGTGCTAAAAATGAAAATTCAAGGTTGCTTTAAAAAATTGAATAATGGTAACATAAGAATATTGAAAGATGTTTTGTGGGTTAGTATGAGCAGTTTCCGTAAGAAATATAAAATTACATACGATGCGAATGAAAATAAGGGGAGAGAACGTTCTGTTCGAACGTCGCCGAAGGAGCAAACCAACTTGTTGCGTGAATCTCTCAGGCAAAAAGACTCTTATTGGACGCAACTCTGGAAAGTATCTGCACAATGCAGGACACCCATGGGGAAACTTTGCTGGTAAATTAGAAATTAGTTATCTAGTAAGGAAAACTCTCAGGTCACACGACAGAGACATGTCTCGTTTTAAAGGCATGTTTCTGTCTTTTTTTGTGTTATAAGATGTCGTACCAGTATTCTACGCCTCATAACTCGTATGGTAGTTTTAACTTAAGCGGACCTCTCCTAGAAACAGAAAACATCTTTACATAATGACAATCAAAAATTTGGAGGTGACGTTACTATGTCAGGAAAAAGAACTCCCTTGTTCACGACCTATGAAAAAAAAGCAAAGGTGATTAATTTTGGAGGCTGGGAACTCCCAGTTCAATTTTCTAGCATCCAAGAAGAACACGCAGCTGTTAGAGAGAAGGCAGGTTTGTTTGATGTTTCTCACATGGGTGAGATTGAAATTAAAGGTCCAGGGACACTCAACTTTCTTCAGCATATATTGACAAATGATGTTGAAAAATTAAAGGTGGGAAGTTGTCAATATACAGCCATGTGTTATGAGAACGGTGGTACTGTAGATGACCTTGTTCTTTATAAGAAATCAGATGAAGATGTGTTACTTGTTGTTAATGCTGCTAATATAGAAAAAGATGTCAACTGGTTGAAGCAGCATGTCTTTGGAGATGTTCAAATCTTTAATGCCTCTGATCAGTATGCCCAATTAGCAATACAGGGCCCAAAAGCCGAAGAAATTACTCAACAACTTACGAATGAGCCTTTAAATCAGATAACATTTTTTAAGTTTAGAGATCAGGTAGAGCTTGCTGGAAAATCGGTACTCATTTCTCGAACTGGCTATACTGGTGAAGATGGTTTTGAAATATATTGCCGTCCAGAGGATGCTGTATTACTATGGGAGCGGCTAATAGAATCTGGAACAGCGTTTGGAATATTGCCTTGTGGTTTAGGAGCTCGAGATACACTGAGATTTGAGGCGAAATTAGCTCTTTACGGCCAAGAATTATCCGAAACTATTTCTCCAATAGAAGCAGGTATAGGCTTTGCGGTCAAAACAGAAAAAGAAACAAACTTTATCGGTAAGGATGTTTTAAAGCGACAGAAAGAACAAGGAGTAACGCGTAAGCTTGTAGGACTTGAGATGATTGAAAAAGGGATCCCACGTTCTCAATACGAGGTCTATAAAAACGATGAGAAGATAGGGTTCGTTACAACTGGTACGCAATCACCCACATTAAAGAAAAATATAGGGTTGGCTCTAATAGATGCCACATATAAAGATTTAGATACTGAGGTAGAAGTACAAATTAGGAAACGACGGGCAAAAGCTAAGATTGTTAAAACACCTTTTTATCACAGATAACCGTTCGTAAAACTCCCTGCTCAAAATAGAGAGAAGAGATTAAATCTATCTATATTAGGCGGGAGGTAACGGACGCTAATGTCCTAATTCACTATACGACCAATCAGTGGGAAATGAATGAAAATTCACACTGATTGAAGGGGCGTTTTATAAATGGGACTAAACCTAAGGGGGAAACACCATGGATAAATTTCGTTATTTGCCGATGACAGAGAAAGATCAGCAGGACATGATGAAGGAAATTGGGGTAGCATCTATTGAGGATTTATTTGCTGATATACCGAAAGAGGTGCGCTTTAAAGGAGATTTACCAATTGAATCAGCGTTAGATGAAACAGCACTCATTAAAGAAATGACACGCCTAGCTGAAAAAAATACCCATATAAAAGACTATCCATCATTCTTAGGAGCAGGTGTTTACGAGCACTATATCCCTTCGGTCGTCAATCACATGTTACTCAGATCTGAATTTTTTACTGCTTATACGCCTTATCAGCCGGAGATTTCTCAGGGAGAATTGCAAGCTATTTTTGAATTTCAAACAATGATTTGTGAATTGACAGGAATGGAGATAGCTAATTCCTCCATGTATGACGGACAAACAGCTCTTGCAGAAGCTGCCATGATGAGTGCTGCACATACGAAAAAGAAAAAAATTCTCGTGTCTAAAACCGTTCACCCTGAAGCACGTGAAGTTCTTAAAACAAGTGCAAAAGGTCAAAATCTTACTGTAGTTGAGATTGAAGAAAAAGAGGGGATAACTGATCTAGATCAGTTAGAGGCGGAGTTTAATGAAAATACAGCTAGTGTCATTGTTCAATATCCAAACTTCTTTGGACAAATAGAAGATTTATCAAGTATTGAAGCGATTGCACACAAAGAGAAAGCGTTGTTCATTGTGTCCAGTAATCCACTTAGTCTTGGGATTCTTCAGCCACCAGGTGAGTATAATGCCGATGTCGTGGTCGGTGATGCTCAACCATTTGGTATCCCCACTCAACTAGGTGGACCCCATTGTGGCTATTTTGCGGTTACGAAAAAGCTTATGCGTAAAGTCCCAGGACGACTAGTGGGACAAACGACTGATGATCATGGGCAACGGGGATTTGTGCTCACTCTTCAGGCAAGGGAACAGCATATCCGTCGAGAAAAAGCGACGAGCAATATTTGTTCCAATCAAGCATTAAATGCGTTAGCTGCCTCTATCACTATGAGTGCTTTAGGAAAAAAAGGTGTTAGAGAACTAGCAGAACAAAATGTCCAAAAAGCGTATTATGCAAAAAAACAATTACAAAAAAACGGCATAAAGGTGTTAGGAGTACAGCCATTTTTTAACGAGTTTGTCATTGAATTATCATCATCAGTAGACAGGATAAATAAAAAACTGTTGGCTGAGGGTATTATTGGAGGCTTAGAGCTTGCCAGATTTTATCAGGATAAGGCTAACCAAATGCTTATTGCAGTGACTGAATTACGTACAAAAGAAGAGATTGATCATTTTGTAGCTGTATTGGGGGAGAACAATGAGTAATAAAAATCAAGCACTTATTTTTGAATTAAGTCATGAAGGTCGCACTGGCTATAGCTTACCTGAATTAGATATTGAGGCTGTTAATATCAATGAGTGTATTCCTGATAAATTTCAACGAAAAATAGGCCCAAGGCTTCCGGAAGTATCTGAGTTACAAATTGTTCGTCATTACACAGCGTTATCAAGACGAAATCATGGGGTTGATTCCGGTTTTTATCCTCTAGGCTCTTGTACAATGAAATATAACCCTAAAATTAATGAAGATGTAGCCCGTTATCCAGGATTTGCTCACCTTCATCCATATCAGTGTGAAAGTACGATTCAGGGAGCGCTTGAACTCATGTATCACTTACAAACTTCCCTTGAAGAGATAACAGGGATGGATCAAGTCACATTGCAGCCAGCTGCCGGCGCCCATGGAGAATGGACAGGTCTCATGCTAATTAGAGCTTTTCATGAAGCTAACGGAGATTTTAGAAGGACAAAAGTCATCGTTCCGGATTCGGCACATGGTACGAATCCAGCTTCCGCAGTTGTAGCAGGCTTTGAATCGGTTACAGTGTCATCTAATGAGCAAGGGTTGGTTGACTTAGATCATTTACGGGAGATTGCTGGAGAAGACACAGCCGCATTAATGCTTACAAATCCTAATACTCTCGGTTTATTTGAAAATCAAATTGTTGAGATGGCAAATATTATTCATGAAGCTGGTGGTAAATTATATTATGATGGGGCCAACTCAAATGCCATACTAGGTATAACAAGACCTGGAGATATGGGATTTGATGTGGTGCATTTAAACCTTCATAAAACGTTTACTACACCTCATGGCGGTGGTGGGCCTGGGTCAGGTCCAGTAGGAGTAAAAAAAGAGCTTGTCCCTTATTTACCAGCCCCTCTTGTCATTAAAGAAGAAAACACATATAAGCTTGAGTATGCATCACCTGAATCAATTGGTCGAGTCAAGCCTTTCTTTGGTAATTTCGGTATCAATGTTCGTGCGTACGCCTATATTCGTACAATGGGGCCAATAGGTTTACGAAAAGTATCTGAATATGCTGTATTAAATGCCAACTATATGCTACGAAAATTGGAGCCTTATTTTGATACCCCATATCCACAGCATTGCAAACATGAATTTGTGCTATCAGGAAAAAGGCAGAAAAATCAAGGTGTTAGAACACTCGATATAGCTAAGCGATTATTAGATTTTGGGTATCATCCACCCACTATTTACTTTCCATTAAATGTTGAGGAATGCATGATGATAGAACCTACTGAAACAGAAGCGAAAGAAACATTAGACGAGTTTTGCGAAGCTATGATTCAAATTGCTAAAGAAGTAGAGGAATCACCTGAGTTAGTTCAAGAAGCTCCCCATCATACAGTAATTGATCGATTAGACGAAACGACTGCTGCGAGAAAACCTGTGTTAAAGTATTCGTGGTCGTAATGATAATGGGATACAAGCTAAAACTAATTTAACGAATTCGATTAAAAGCTAAAAAATAGGTAGCCCCTCACAATCTGAGGGCTACCTATTTTTTAGTAGGGATGATGTTAAAGAAAGTTTGTTTGCTAAGGATGAAGACGTTAGTAATGAAGGTTGACCTTTGCTCCAGTGGTATTTTCACGCATAAATGCGTGTCCTTTTTCTAAGTAGTTATTAGGGAACGTAAATTGAAACAACATACCAATAAGTTGAGAGGGGAGATTGAATAATAGTTATCCAAATTAGAACTGTAGGTGTGAGGGAAGTGTAAAAACTAGACTCCCTATTTCTGAAGTTTTTTACATGTCATTCATCTATTAGTAAGAGGCAATGAAAAAGAGAATGAAGGATAATGTGTGAGGCCGTGGCTTGAAAGTGCACGGGCTCACACATGATAGCCCTCAACTAAGGGCTAACCTAATGATGCAGCATAGAGAGTGAACTATTTTTTAATTTTACCTGTCCACTTACGAAAGCCACCTTTTAAATGATTCAAGTCTTGAGCTCCTCGTTTTTTCCGAAGGATTTTTGCGGCTTGAACAGTACGAGAACCATTTTGGCAATATAAATAAACAGGCTTGTCCGGTCGAATTTCAGTCATACGCTGTTTCATTTGGGATAATGGGATATTTCTCGCACCAAGAATGTGACCGGTCTTAAACTCTCGTTCTTCCCGTACATCGATTAACTGAGCTTTTCGATAATTTTCTTTGAATTCTTCCTGGCTTAACGTTTTTAAATACTTGGGCTTTTTTATGCGCAATAAGAGTAAAACGATAAGCGCAACAGTAATGAGTATCAGTAACCAAGTTTCCATGCAGGCCCCTCCTTAACATCTATGTATTCTATTTTAAATGAAACAGCGCTCGTAGTCCAAGTGTCACCGTCCCTAATAAATGATAAACGGAAAAGCTTCTGTTGGCAACGTTAGAGTGTTTTGTTTTGTCATCAATTAGCAGATTGGTTATGATAAAAACAGGTAGTAGTGAAGGAGGATAAGTTGTGGATACATGGTTTTTTATAGATTCAAAAAACAAGGGCCCTGCTTATAACATGGCAATGGATGAGAAACTAATGGATTGGCATCGCGCTGGACTCATTTATCCAGTTGTGCGTTTTTATGGGTGGATGCCAGCAACACTTTCAGTTGGCTATTTTCAAAAAGTACATAAAGAAATTAATTTTGAGGCTGTTAAAAAACATAAGCTTGGGTTTGTGAGACGTCCAACTGGTGGAAGGGGCGTATTACATGATGATGAATTGACATACAGCGTCATTGTCTCTGAGGATCACCCTGACATGCCTGAGTCCGTCACGGAAGCTTACCGAGTTATTTCGGCTGGATTGTTGGAAGGATTTAATCGTCTTGGCCTTAAAGCTGAATTTGCAATCCCCCAGACGAAGGCAGAACGGGAAATGTTAAAGAACCCCCGCTCATCAGTGTGCTTTGACGCTCCTTCATGGTATGAGATGGTTGTGGAGGGCAGGAAAATCGCAGGGAGTGCTCAAACGAGACAAAAAGGCATTATTCTTCAGCATGGGTCAATTATTAGATCATTAGATGAAGATAAGCTGTTTGATTTATTTTTATATCCGAGTGAAAGAGTTCGAGAGCGTATGCAGAAAGGGTTTAAATCGAAAGCCGCAGCTATTGACGAATTAATACCTGAGCCACCATCTTTGGCAGTGATGAAAAAAAACTTTCGTGCTGGATTTGAAACAGCGCTGAACGTTCAATTTGAAGAGTTAGTACTAACAGCTTCGCAGGAAGAAGAAATTCTTCATCTAGCTAAGGTAAAGTATAGCCAAGATGAATGGAACTATAAGTTGTAAGAGCTAGATGGAAAAGCCTGTGATTTTTAGCAGCAAGGAAGTAGAGTGTGAATAAACATGTCGAAATATGTCGATATTTTTTCAGGAGCCTATAATCCCTTAAAATCAACTTTTTGATGTACTCTGGAAGGCAAGCAACGAAATTCGTCATTATTTAATTATTTTCTAGTAAAATGATGTTCTTTCTTTCGCTTTCTCTTCTTTTCTTCTATTTTTAAAGTTGACAAACAATGAAATAGATGACCTATAATCAATATATGGTGTATGCGTTAAAAACCATGGCACTATATATTGATTATAATAAATGACTATGATATATTGAAACAAGCAAAGGACGAAGCAAGCCAGTTTTGGCAATGCTTCGTCCTTTGGATGACGGTCTATAAAAAGTGCTATGAAACTACAAATAATTCACTTTATTGAATTTTATAAAAAGGAGAGAAAGCAAGTGACAACATTTATGTCAGAAAAGAAAATAAACGTTGACCAACTTAATCGAGATATTGAGCATTTTCCACAAGTATTTCCTATTACACCGGAGATGACTAAGGAACAAAGTGGTGTTTCCCGTCTCGTTATGCTTGACCGTTATACGTTTAAAGACACTGAGAAAAAAACGTTAAAAGTTGGAGACTTTGTTGTTCTAACAGTGAAAGCAGATCCAAAATTTCCAGCACGTGGCTATGGTTTTGTTGTGGAATTAAATTGGAAAGAAAGCAAAGCAAAAATTGCTGTTGAGGATGAGTTTCTTGGAGTACTAGATGATCCTGAAGAAAAAGCTACAGGAGTAGTCGAACGAACCCTTGACACGATAGACAAGCCCCTTGAAGTGTATTATGAGCAAATTGCCAAAAGAAATGCTAGGGGATTAGCAGATGTTGAAACAAATCCTGAAAAGCGAGAGGAATCGTTTGAGACATTTTATCATGAGCTAGTGAACATGAATTTTGTGCCAGCGGGACGTGTCCTATATGGAGCAGGGGCGGAAACAGATGTTACATATTTTAATTGCTATGTGATGCCTTATTTAGAAGATTCGAGAGAAGGGATATCCGAACATCGCAAGCAAGTGATGGAAATTATGAGCCGTGGTGGTGGAGTTGGAACAAATGGCTCTACTTTAAGACCTCGAAATACATTAGCGAGAGGTGTTAATGGAAAATCATCAGGTTCTGTGTCATGGCTCGATGACATTGCAAAATTGACTCATCTAGTTGAACAAGGTGGTTCTAGAAGAGGGGCCCAAATGATCATGCTAGCAGATTGGCACCCTGATATTTTAGAGTTCATCATTTCAAAAATGCAAAACCCGAGAATTCTACGCTTTCTATTAGAAAATACAGAAGATCCACAAATTAAGCGTCTTATTCAAGAAAAGCTTAAGTTTACTCCCCTATCTGAACTTGAAGAGGCAATGTATCAGAGTATTGCTAATTATAAGAACATAGAAGGACAAGGTGGATTTGATCCTAAAGTAATAGCGGAAGCAGAAGAAAAGCTCCGAAGTGGCGGCACATATTCCGTAAACAATTCTGAGTTTCTTACAGGAGCAAATATTTCTGTCTGCATTACAAAAGAATTTATGGAGGCTGTAGAAACTGATAGCTATTATGCGTTACGTTTTCCTGATGTGGAAAATTATACAGCAGAAGAAATGAAAGCTTATAACCGTGAATGGCAAGAGTACGGCGATGTTCGTGAGTGGGAATCATTAGGGTTCGGTGTACGCACATATCGCAAAATTAAAGCCCAAGAGCTATGGAATTTAATTAATATATGTGCCACATATTCTGCGGAGCCGGGTATTTTCTTTATTGATAATGCGAACGATATGACAAATGCCACTGCATATGGACAAAAAGTTGTAGCAACTAATCCATGTGGTGAACAACCATTAGCGCCGTATTCAGTATGTAACTTAGCAGCGGTTAACTTGGCCGAGATGGCAGATAAAGAAAAGAAAGAAGTGGATTTTGACAAGCTGGCGCAAACTGTTGCTACTGGCGTTAGAATGCAGGATAATGTTATTGATGCAACCCCATATTTCCTTGAACAAAATACAAAGCAAGCTAAAGGAGAACGCCGAGTAGGCTTAGGGGTGATGGGTCTTCATGATTTACTTATTTACACAGAAACAGTTTATGGATCTGAAGAAGGGAACAAGCTTGTAGATAAAGTGTTTGAAACGATTGCAACAACTGCCTACAGAACGAGTATTGCACTCGCTAAGGAAAAAGGAAGCTTCCCGTATTTAGAAGGTAATAATGAAGGTGAAACAGCTCATTTGCGAGAGAGATTTACACAAACAGGCTATATGAAAAAAATGCCTCAAGATATACGTGAAGGCGTTAAAACCTTTGGTATTCGTAACTCACATTTATTAACTGTTGCACCAACCGGGTCAACTGGAACAATGGTAGGGGTATCAACAGGTCTTGAGCCGTATTTCTCTTTCTCTTATTTCAGAAGCGGACGTCTCGGTAAATTTATTGAAGTAAAAGCAGAAATCCTTCAAGACTATTTGAATAACCATCCTGAAGCCGATGCTACCAAATTACCTGAGTGGTTTATTTCCAGTATGGAACTAAGTCCTGAAGCCCATGCCGATGTTCAGTGTGTGATTCAACGGTGGGTGGACAGTTCATTAAGCAAAACGGTTAATGCTCCTAAAGGGTATACGGTTGATCAAGTGAAAAGTGTATATGAGCGTCTTTATAACGGTGGGGCTAAAGGTGGGACAGTATATGTTGATGGCAGCCGTGATTCACAGGTCTTAACCTTAAAGGCAGAAGAAAACGATGATTACGCAGTGGATTTAACTGGTGGAGAAATGAAAGATGAGCAAAAGACACAGGTTGTACTTATTGATACAATTGCTGATGTAAGGTCGACGTCTGTTACTTATGGAAGCGAAGTTGGCGATACATGTCCTGTATGCCGTCAAGGTACCGTAGAAGACATTGGAGGCTGTAATACGTGCACGAATTGTAGTGCCCAATTAAAATGTGGTTTATAAAAAGATGATATACGAGTTGTTAACCATAAATTTTATATGATGTGAACCGTGAGTGAACATTTAATACACTCACGGTTATTTTTACGGAAAAAAGTTAGTAATACATTACATCAAACATCTTAAACGTGAGAAAAATGAAGGTAAATGACAGTGAATAAAGTTGGCCTGTAGTGTGACGGCTCTTTTTATAGTATAATTCTAACTGCAACGTCTTAATTCAATACATACGATAAATTTTGAGATACGGAGACAATTTTTTTGGGGGGACACTATGCCAACACCAAGTATGGAAGACTATTTAGAAAGAATATATATATTAATTGAGGAAAAAGGCTATGCAAGAGTATCTGATATTGCTGATGCATTAGAGGTTCATCCTTCATCTGTGACAAAAATGGTTCAGAAATTGGACGCTCAAGAGTATCTTATATATGAAAAATATCGGGGATTAATTTTAACATCTAAAGGAAAAAAAATCGGTAAACGCCTTGTATATCGTCACGATCTTCTTGAAGAATTCATGAGAATAATAGGTGTTAATGAAGCTGGTATATATGAAGATGTTGAAGGGATTGAACATCACCTTAGCTGGGATGCCATTGATCGGATTGGAGATCTTGTCCAATATTTTGAAGAAAACCCTCAACGTGTGAGAGAGTTAAGACTTGTACAAAAACAAAATGATGAAATAGGCGGCTCATGACGGAGACATTGAATCGAAAGGTTCAATGTCTCCTTTAATTATAAGGAGTCCTTAACGAAGCAGGGGAATAATCATTTATGAAGAATGTATAAAAATTTCCAATAAATGAGCTTTTTAGAAAAATTATTTTATCTTATGTAATAACAAGTGTTAAATGTATATTTTAGAAGCTTGATCAATAGACTCTTATTATGAAAGGAGTCGGTTGAATGCAAGTTGACGGTGTTTTTGCAGGCGGTGGTATGAAAGCTTTAGCATTTGTTGGGGCATTGGAAGTGCTAGCTGAAAAGGATATCAATTTTAAACGTACTGCAGGCACAAGCGCAGGCGCATTGACTGCTGCCTTCATTAAAGCAGGCTATCACGCTGATGATATTTATCAACTGTTTAGTGATCTTGATACTAAGCATTTTCTAGATTCTAGACCTCTAGGTACTATATTCCCACTGATAAAATGGCTATCCTTATATAGTCGAATGGGGTTGTATAAAGGACATACTTTTGAAAAATGGGTTGAGGACGCATTAGCTATTAAAGGGATAAAAACGTTCAATGATTTACCGAATGGTTGTTTAAAAATGGTAGCTTCTGATATGACATACGGTCGGTTTATTGTTTTACCGGATGACTTACCACAATATGGGTATGAAGCCGGTCAATTTTCAGTTGCTAAAGCTATTCGAATGAGTTGTAGCTTACCGTTTTTCTTTGAGCCGGTAAAATTAAAAAATGACAAGGGAGAAGACTCCATAATAGTTGACGGGGGAGTCTTAAGTAACTTTCCATTGTGGCTTTTTATGCGAAAAGGGAAAAAACGAGAGCGTCCTATCCTTGGTTTGCGCCTTGCTCCTGAGTATGAAGACATACCTCCTAGAACAATTAAGAACAGCTTATCATTGTTATTATCCATGTTTGATACGATGAGATCAGCTCATGACCAAAGATATGTAGCTAAAAAGGATGCTAAAGACATTGTCTTTATACCGGTAGAGGGAACTGGTGTTACCAACTTTGGAATGAACGAAAAAGAAAAAAAACAGCTAGTTAACCTCGGGAGAAAGACGACAGCTGCATTTTTAAAAAGTTGGAGTTATTAACTAGAGCATTCATTACAGATAACCGTCCGTAAAGATCCATGCTCAAACTAGAGAGGAGAGCGACATGTATTAGGTGGGAGTTAACGGCCAGTAATGTCCTGATTAACTCACCTATCAATCAGTGGGGGAAGAAACGAAAACGGCCACTGATTGAGGGTTTATTATAGCGTGAGGCCCTGTAAGTCTTTCCTATTATAATTATAAGTCATTATATTATCTCACGGTGTTTACCTTGATTATCGTATAATTTTGTAACTCGCATAAGGCCAGGGACGAGCAAGGAAATCCAAAGCCCTGTGACTATTCCTACTAGAGCATAAGAGAAAGCCGAGTCAAATCCGCTGAATGTAAAAAGTAAGTACCCGATGATAAGCCCTGTGCTTCCTAATAATAAGGATAGTAATTTAGCTGTCATGTTAGCTTTACGAATGAGTACTCGTACTTTAAATTGTTCAATTGTTGCGCCGGTTCCAAGTCCTAAAAGAATGCCAGGGAGTATTAAAAAGCTACTGACGGAAAATATTAATGCAGCAATAAAAAGGGGGAGTATGATGGCGAAACTAAATAAATACGGCTCTGGCATCGCTCCCATCCAATCGAGACTCCTATAATACATATAACTAATAAATCCACCGATCATAATCCCTCCAACGATAGAAAAGACAGGTGTATTTTGGAGAAATAAATAGCAAACACTGATCAATACTGGAGGGGCTAAGCAAAGCCCAATTTCAATGCGCCTTTTGACCAATGGGATAAAAAAAGTAAACAGTGTAACAGCAGCTTGAATGTGTGGATGAGTAAGTGGAAGAAGTTCGTCTTCTGTATACAAATATGGGAAATACATTGTGATGATAAACCCGAAAGAAAGTGATAAGAGCGTAAGATAAATGACTTGAAAGCCAAGGCGCTTACTCATCGTCCAATAGATAACTCCTGTTAATAACAAGAAACTTACTAATAGCCATTCAGACCAGTAATTTTGTGTTAAATAGGGGCTTTGAAAATCAGTTAACATACTACTAGTCACTCCTTTCTTATTTTAAAAGATGGTTTAGTTCACGCTGCCAATAAAAGTACTTCAGTTGGAATTTTAATAGCACCAAAAAATATAGTAAAACTTGAACACTTGTTCCTGAATTGTCCCGAAAGTGACTCGATTTCATAAATCATGGTTGTATCGTTATTTCCGAACGTTATGACTCATTTTGCACTATAGATGAATGCTTTCCGCCGGGCTCGTCTTCAATCCATTCTGCCTTTGTAAAGCTCAACCAGAATGGATTTGCAAACTTCGCTTCTTCCCACTGGAGTCGCCATCTTTCGTTCCAATTCTTTATTTCTAATGACTAACATTTTATTATTAATTTCCAATATTATCGTTATATTGAGCGTGATATTGCATTATGAAATTAATACAAGTAAATGAATCTTTAACTTTCATAACATTCATACCCTATTTTTCTCATTTACATTCAAGTTTATATCTTCAAGAATAGAAAAAACCAAGCGTTTAAAATAATGCTCGGCTTTTTTTCTTGTTCTTTTTTCCTTCGATCACGGTCAGTTTAACGTCAGATTGTCGTTTAATAAGTGGTCGTGAGATCGCTTTTCGGTTCTCTTTCTTTTTGGTCGAAAAGGAGGCAGATTTCTTCTTTTTCGTTTGCTGCCATTGAGGAGAGCCTCCTTGTGCTTGACCAAAACCACCGTGGCGACGCATTAGCTTAGGCATAATAAATGTTTTAATGACAAAGATTAGTAAGGCTACAATACCGATTGTCACAAAAACCTGTGTAAAAAAGGCGCTTGTGTTAGTAAACATTTGAACACCAATACCTAAAAGAGCCAATCCGATTATCGTCAATACAATTGGATGGTAAGAACGACGAAACATTTGCATGCACCTCCATGTTTGATGGTGATCAATTGTTCAAAATATGGTCATAATCACTTGAAAGTTTGACAATAAGCATCTAGGTAGCTTTATTATACTATTCGATCTTCTGCAGGTGGATTCTCAAATTCATCCTCCCTTTTCTTCAACTCGTTAAAAGAAGCAATTGCCACCTCAACTTGATCATTCTTAGGTTCTTTTGTGGTAAGTAGCTGTAGCCATAAACCAGGATAACCAAGCCATTTAAGGAAAGGTATTTCACGCACTTTGTTCGTTAACTGTAAAACTTCATATGAAGCACCTAACACAACTGGAATTAACAGTATCCGATATAATAAACGTTCCCACAGAGGATCAGATGGAACAGCTAGGTATAAGAACACCCCAACTATGACCGTTAATAGAATATAACTACTACCACAGCGGAAGTGAAGGCGGGAATGAGCCTGTACATTCTCTACAGTCAATTCTTTCCCATTTTCAAACGTATTAATCACTTTGTGCTCAGCCCCATGATACTGAAAAACACGTTTAATCAAAGGTGTCATGGAGATAAGGTAAATATAAGTTAGTAAGAAGATCAGTTTTATAACCCCTTCTATTAAGTTTTGTGCCACATGTCCGGGGAAAATAGGTCGGAAAAATTCAGCAATGGCTGCTGGAACTGCTGTAAAGATAAGTGTACTAAACAGGAAAGAAATTATTCCAATCGCTGCTACGCCTAAAATCATTGTTATCTTGCTTGATTGCTCAGCTGTTTCAATCGTATGATCATCATCAGGATGGACTTCATATCGATCAGAGGAAAAGTTTAAATGTTTTGTTCCATTCCCACTAGCTTCTACAATAGCTACTACCCCACGAATAAAAGGGATTTTTTTTAACTTTTGAAGAGCGGGGCGATTTTTCTTCGGCACCTCGTAAAAGTCTATTGAGTCATCAATTCTCCGGATAGCGGTGACTGATGTATGACGCCCACCAAACATGACGCCTTCAATCAGTGCTTGCCCACCGTAAGCGGGTTTAGTATTTTGATCTGCCACTCGTGTCACCAACCTAATAATTAATTATTGAAGGAAAGGAATAAAATCTCAAAAGCAATGCTTTTTTATTGAACTTCCATGAGTTTTCATTCAATAGCTATCCTACTATTCTTTTCTTCTAAGTACTATTATATTACTCTACATGAAAAGTGACAATCTCTCCACTAACCAGCCTTAAGTTACTATTCCCTTTGATAATAAGCCTTACACCTACTAAAGCAAGTTTTCAAAAATAATTTTAGCAATTTAGGCAAAGATAGCAAAAGAGGTGATGAAAATGGATAAAAAAAATAAACATTCAAAGCAAAGCGATTCATTCAGCTCAACCACTGCGATGATCGGCTTTGTAGGAGGACTATTTTGGAGCTTTATAGGTTATGTTGCGTATTTACTGAATTTCGTCTCATTCGGCCCCTCTTTCTTATTAATGCCGTGGGCGTTAGGAACATGGAAATACACCCAAACTGGACAGTGGGTTGGTATTTTGTTTATCGGTATTTTGTCTATAGGCATTGCATTTATATACCGGGCATTATTTGCTAAAGTCAATAAATTTTGGCCTGGACTAGTGTTTGGCGGTATCTTATGGGTGCTGACCTTTGTATTACTTTACCCATTATACGAACATGCAGAAAACGTGGTTAAATACGATGTTAATTCTAACGTAACGTCACTCTCTTTATTTGTATTATACGGCTTATTTATTGGCTATTCTATTTCTTATGAATATCATGAACAGATGTTGGAAAATGAGCAAACTATTCAAGAATAACGACCTATGATAAAATATGGTATGGCACAATTTGTTTGTAAGTAGCTGTTGTTTGCCACCGACACCTTAGTTACATACATCTCCTGTATATATTAGTTACGAAATTTAGTTTAATTAACTTAGTGAATTAAAAGGAAATGATCCTACAACCATAATTAAATTGGTTGTCTCTGTATGAAAGAGATAAAAGGCTAAAGAAAATGCTTCAGGTTCATTAAGGGATTAGAAACATACCGTTAGCTGTATAACAGGAAAGGGACGGCTATTATTCAAATCGACTTGCTTGCCTAATTGATTTTGTAAAAGGAGGGGTCTAGCGTGGACCGTTTAAACGGCTTACGTCAGCAATTTAAAGAGAACGGTATCGATGGTATTCTCATAACTAACCCTTATAATCGACGTTATTTAACGGGATTTACTGGGACAGCTGGAGTAGTTGTTGTGTCAGATGGAAAAGCGAAACTCATTACAGACTTCCGTTATATAGACCAGGCGCAAGAAGAGGTCGTTGAGTTTGAAGTTATTCAACATAATAGAGCACTCCATGAGGAAGTCGCTAGCCAGGTTAAGGAGATGGGGATCACGCGGCTGGGCTTTGAGAAGAATGTTTTGACATACAGTCATTATGATACATATAAAGCGACGATAAATTGTGAACTAATCCCTGTTAGTGAGCTAGTAGAGAATTTGCGCTTAATTAAGTCGGATGAAGAGGTTGCTATCATTCAGGAGGCCGTTGATATTGCTGATGCCGCTTTTTCTCACATTCAATCTTATTTGCGTCCTGGTGTTAAAGAAATTGATATATCTAATGAACTTGAATTTTTCATGAGAAAAAATGGGGCCGTTTCTTCATCATTTGATATCATCGTCGCATCAGGCTACAGATCAGCATTACCCCACGGTGTGGCCAGTGATAAAGTGATTGAGAAAGGGGAGCTTGTCACGTTAGACTTTGGAGCGTATTATAAAGGATACTGCTCCGATATTACAAGAACCGTGGCAATTGGTGAACCTTCATCGCAATTAAGAGACATTTACGAGACGGTTTTACAAGCTCAATTAATAGGGGTAAACCATATAAAAGCAGGCCTTACAGGAAAAGAAGCTGATGCCCTTACGCGTAATTATATTAATGAGAAAGGTTATGGTCAGTATTTTGGCCATAGCACTGGCCATGGATTAGGAATGGAAGTACATGAAGCACCAGGACTCTCTCATCGTTCAGATAAGCGCCTAAAAGCAGGTATGATCGTAACTGTTGAACCTGGAATATATATGACAGGAATAGGTGGAACGAGGATTGAAGACGATATTTTAATCACTGATAACGGTAATAATATTTTATCCAAGTCATCTAAAGAGTTACTTATTCTTGGAGAGTAAATATTTAGTATTCATATTTATATTTTATTAGGAGGTTTTTTATGATTTCTGTTAATGAGTTAAAAACAGGTTTAACAATCGA